>CAYPHN010000012.1:0-7016 GCA_964410265.1 uncultured Flavobacteriaceae bacterium
AATCGCTTTTTCAGACCAACCATCTTTATTGTAACCCGTATAATCAATCCCGCACCAAACTTCAAAACGCCCTTCATATTTTGAATAAACAGCATAGATACTATCAAATACTTTTCCTGTTTGCGTAGTAAGAATGATTGTTTTTTTTATACCTAGTTTATCCAAAATTTTTACCCATTGTTCAACCTCATCTTTTGTTTTTGCATAGGCATGTGAATGCATGTCTATTACAGGAAATTTTGCTTTTTCAATGGTGGTTTTTGGTATTCTGTAAATAGATTCTGGTTTATAATCCTTCAGTAGGATATCATTTTGTGCAGTAGCCGAGTTTACCCCAAAACAAACCAGCAAAATAGTTATACTTTTTTTCAACATATCAATTTTTATTATTAATGATTAATTAAACTAATTACTGTAAACTTATTAGAAAATAAAACCTCTAAAGAAGAGAAACATCTTACATTTAGTAAATTCATAATGTACTTATTTTAATTACAAACCCTCCTCCAGGAGCCAATTTAAATACTTGTTTAGAGCTTGCATCAATGGTTATTTCTCGCTTTGCATAATCATTTCCAATTCGATCGGCATTGATACCGTCTTGAAAAATCTGTGCTTTGTATTTTCCTTTTTCAAGGAATGAAAAATCAACTTCAAGTGTTCTTCCATCCCAATCTGTCATTCCTCCTACATACCAGGACTTTCCTGATTTTCTAGCTATCACAACATAATCTCCTACTTTTCCTGCTAAGGCTACCGTCTCATCCCAAACCGTTGGAACTTTGGCCAGAAAATCAAGTATTTCTGGCTCGGCCTCATAAGCAGTAGGTGCATCTGCAAGCATTTGAAGTGGTGCTTCATAAACAACAAACATTGCCATTTGCTGACATCGGGTACCCATACTCATTGGCTTTTCAAAGAAAATAGCAAAATTGTCTTTTTGAGCATTCGTCATGGCTCCCGGCGTATAATCAAGTGGCCCTGCTATCATTCTGATAAAGGGAATAGTCACCGCAAGTTCTGGGGTAGTTCCTTCTTTGTCGAATTTATTAAATTCCAATCCACGAACAGCTTCTCTGTTTAGAACATTTGGGTACTTCCTATGCAAACCAGCAGGTTTATATGCTCCATGAAAATTAATCAACAATTGATGCTTTGCCGCTACTTTGGATATTCTATAATAATAATCAACCATAATCTGATCGTCTCGGTTCATGAAGTCAATTTTCAAGCCTTTCACTCCTAATTCCTGAAATTTCTCCATCGCTTCATCCAGCTTCTCATCTAAAGGATAGTGTATACACCAAAGGAAAACACCCACTCCTTTTTTATGCCCGTAGTCGATAATCTCTTTTAAATTAATCTGATCGGAAAGTTGCATCAAATCAAATTGGTCTGACCATCCTTCATCTAAGTTTATATATTCTATGCCATTTTCTGCTGCAAAATCTATAAAATATTTATACGATTCCGTATTTATTCCCGACTTAAAATCAACTCCCAACAAGTTAAGCGCATTCCACCAGTCCCAAGCTACTTTCCCTGGTTTCACCCAAGCGTAATCTATATTTTCATCATGCGCATCGCTCAATTTATACACCAAATCTGTATCAAGAAGTTGGACATCTTCTGTGGCTATTTTTATTATTCTCCATGGAAAAGTTCTTTCTCCTTCAGTTTTCGCAATATAATCTGCCCTTTCTTTCACTTCCAAATTAAACCCTCTTTTGTTGTCTGGAGCCCATTTAGTAGGATATTTTGGAAAAACAGCTTTTAACCCAGTTTGTAAGCTCGTATCTTTTACAACATGAAATCCAGGGTAATCTTCCAGACCCGATTCCGTAATTACCATGCTAATATTAGCATCGGTTTGCACCAAAATAGGCAGCATGGCCATAGAGGAAGGGAATTGAGAAATATTGCTTTGCTCATAGAAATCTTCATAGCTGTGTTCAAAACTATTACTAAGATTGTGAGATGACCAGATTTTATAATCTCCAGAAAAATGAAATGATACTTCTTCTTTTTTTACGATAATCTTTCCTTTTTTAGCACAGCCAAATCTGTATGCAAAACCTTCGTCGTACATCCTAACTATAATTGTATAA
This sequence comes from uncultured Flavobacteriaceae bacterium, assembly GCA_964410265.1. Classification (GTDB taxonomy): domain Bacteria; phylum Bacteroidota; class Bacteroidia; order Flavobacteriales; family Flavobacteriaceae; genus Lutimonas. The sequence goes on from CAYPHN010000012.1 coordinate 2,109, forward strand.
TTCCCCTTAAAAGTTATCACTAATTCATTGAAATGATCATTGATAACTTTACGTTTTCCATATAACGGTACTAAATCATTATTAACATTCCTCAATTTATTTCTCCGTGCAACAGGATATTTCCCAAAAAAGGTGCCATCATATAGCTCCATACTAATGGGAGAAGGATCTATAAGTTGTTGCCCTTCATAGGTAAGGGAGTAGTAAATTTTATCTTTTAATTCGATTTTAACTTTAATTCTTCCATCAGGTGAAACTATATTAAAACTTGTAGCATTTGTCGCATAGGTGGTTACCGAAAATAGTAGCATTACAAGAACAATATTGGTAAAATGTTTCATATGTTTATATTTTCTATTTTTCCTCAATAATCAACCCAGCCAACCTCACAATACCGTTTACAGGTTTTATTTTTACAGATAAATTTCCATTCAATTTTACAGAGCTTACAAAAGCACCGCTAAAATCATCCAATAAAACCGATGAAATTACCTTATCGTCATCCCTTAACTCAATATTGCAATTCGCACTTTCTGCTGCAGGTATTAAACTAATTTTAAAATCACTTGCAGGCAGTTTAAAATTCCGTATGGTTTTTATTGGAATAATCGTTTCTTCCGAAATCTCAATCCAACTGTCAGTGACTTTTTTAAGTGGAAGTGACCTATTTGTGGTTGCTTTTACATTCAGCTCTTTTTCGCCAAGTGCAGACCAAAAGTTTTTCTCTTTATCGATAAAGAAAGTGTTGTTCCCGGCACCCTGTGCAAGCGGATCGTGCGAGGTGGGCTGAAAGTTTATTCTTATCGGCTCCAGTCCGACCCGTTGCCTCAAGTCAATATAATCAGGTAGCCAGCGCAAATTAAGTGAAAGTAGAGTCCCCTCTTCTCCCTTTGTGGCTCCGAATTCAGCAATGGTCTCTGCATATAATTTGATTGACTCTTTAGGCTTTAGCCTCTGTACAAATTGCATTGCTTCCTCTCTTTTTCCAACCTGCAACAAAAGAGTAGCCTTGTGAATATTGTGGTGGTTATTAAAAAATGAAATGATAAAATTCTCCATCCCTACCTGATAATTATACTCTTTCAGACCTTGCTCATTTAATGCATTTGGATTAACTTTTTCTAATATTTTGAGTCGGATTTCTGCACGCTCAATCACTTCCAATGCAGAGTTATAGCCCTCCAAATGGTAATCCTCGTCAGCTGGCATAAAATAGTCAGTTGTTTCCCTTCCAAACATTGGAGCATTGGAAAACCAGTCATCAAAATAAGTAACCAGATGTTCATCATCCGACTTCATAAGAGAAAGTGCAAAATCTGTCGATGCTTTTTCAAGTGTTTCATCCTCTGAATTTTTCCATACTTGATTTTCGGTATTGTTGAAGTACAAGTCAAATGGATGCGTCATCCAGTGGATTACCGCATAACCATTTGCATTCGCTTTATTGAGTGATGCGTTAAATTGCTTCTGAGGTTTGTACGGTCGTCCAATATAGCGGTGATCGTCGTGTTGGGCACAGACAAGGGGGTACAGATTTCGGGTTTTACCAACCTCAGAAAGTTCTTCCAACACTTCAGGTTTATCGAAAACACACTCATAATCCAGCGGCATAAAGCCGCAATAATCAGGCATAAACGGATTGGCTTGTTTTGGAAAATCTAAAAACCACGACCCCAGAACCAGTTCAATGTCCGGCCTGGTTTCGTTCAGAATTTCATGGTAGATTCTTATGATTTTTGAAATTGCAAACAATCCGGGATAAGGTGGTTCATCGATTAACTCAGGATATTGCTTTAGAATCTCAAAATACTCCTCTTTCCATTTTTTCGGAAGCAGGAGAGAACCGTACATCAACCAAATTGACATTTTTCCCGGAATCTTTTGAGGACGACGCATCCAAGCGGCTACCATAGTTATTTCAGGATAATCGGAAAGAAGTTTTTTGAGTTGCGCCTTGTAGTATTTTTTACCTTCCGGATGTTCCGGATTTACGATATTGTAACCGCCAATTTCCAACAAAGCTTCACCTGTAACAGTATTGATAATATTTTGTGGATTTGCCATCCAGGTATCTACATCAAAGGCATAGCAAACATCCATTGATTTTTTAGCAGCATGTTTAAAAACTTTTTTCATTAATGAAGTTGCAACAATACTTCTCTCTCCCTCCGGAACTTTCGCCGCCTGTGAACCGAATTCATAATCGGCAAAAATTTCACCGCCCTGCATCAAACGAACATCGTTGACGTGTTGCGCACCCCAGTCACGTCCTTTTAGTGAAGTAGTCAGATATCCGAGTTCTTTTTCCTTCCCGTTCAAACTGAACGATTGCATCGGGTTATTTCCATACACATGAACCATCACTGTATTAAATCCAATTTTTGCTGAATTATCAATCCATTGCTTCCATTGCTCAAAATCCCAAGCAGTACAGCCGCTTAAGAAATTATGCCAGTTAAAAATAATACGTTTTTCTTTGAGGGGAGCATTTTCAATTTTTAATTCAGAAAAATCAAAAGTTATAGCCTCGGTCGGAGGTATTTCAAAGGAAAGGTTGAAACTCCACCCCAACTCTTTAAGTAAACCATATACTCCGTTTACAATAGCGCGTGGTGTTTTTCCCTGAATAAATAATTGACCACCATCACTGAAAACCTTATATGCTTCATCATTTTCCAACTCTTCTGAAGAAACAACTTCCAAAATTATATTTTTAGCTCCTTCTACTTTGTTGTCAGAACTTATAAAAAATTCATTAAGATATGTTTTGGAAAGATACGACGCCAAATCATTTGCGGCTTCAATCACATCTTCATTGGCAACAATGTAGGTTTTCTTTTGAGTTGCACATGAAACAACAGCAATTGAAATTAAGAGGGTGACGAAATAATAAATTTTTTTCATAATAGAAGAAAAAATAGGTTTTACATATTTTACAATTTTCATTACATTTATCATGCAAAATTAAATTCATGTAATTTTATTCGGGCTTTACCTGAATCAACAAAAAATCTCTGAAGCCTACATGGATAACTGGATTATTTCCATTTACGCTACCCAACTTTCTTTTATTGGCATAATCATATATCGAATAGCTAATGCCTGGCTCCAGTCCCCGCAATTCGATTGTATCGGTCTTTGACCATAAATCGGCATAAATTCCATAGAAAATATCATCATCTTTTTTTATAACATGCACCTCGGGGTTATCATAAGCGATATCATACAAATTGACATATTCAGCACTACTTAGCTTTAACTTATTATAATCTTTGAACCACCGGTTCCAATGTTGATGTTGTGCAGAATCCAGATTGGTATAAAATGTTGTTGCTTGTGCTCCGGTGCCTATTGCACTTTCAAATGCCTGAGGAACAGAAAACCCACTCCACTCATCATCTGGCACCTGATAGCAATCGCCAACTGCGAATGTTGGTCCATTAATGGCCTTTTCTACTTTTATTCTACGTCTAGTCTGAAGTAAATTTATAGGGTCCGATGCGCTGGCAACATCATAGTAAGGCATACTATATGGTGAATGCGGAGCAGCACAAATACACACTTCGTGTATCGCTTCTTTATTGTGTTTTTTTAAGGTTGCATCTATAACTTCAAATACTTTTGGTACCAATTGAAAAGATTCTAATGGCGTTTTATGATTGTGTTTTTTGTTGTAACAAGGGGGCACTGCAGACAGCCCTCTAGTGTCGGAATACAACCCATCATAACCCCAGTCTACTGTGAATTTTTCTACCAGCTTTCGTATATGCTCCATGGCAGGCTTGTACCCCGGACATAATTGATAAAGTTTTCTAGAATCTAGAGGGAAATTTCCTTCTTTGTCCATTACCAGAAAGTCAGGATGTTCTTTTGCCAATCTGCTTTCTATACTTACACCCAAGGGATACCACCACAAATTGGTCTTAAACCCTGATTGGTGTACGCTATCTACAAAAGCTATCATATCTGGTTTTCCATTAGGGAATTTACCCGGTGACCTATCAAACTCCCAATCGCCATAATAGTCGAACCAACCATCATCAAGATTGGCTATGGTAATTCCCATAGATTTCAGTTCAGGAAGTATACCATAAATTTCATCCAATGTAAAATCCAACGCAAAGCCCCAGCTTTTCCAATAGGGGTCATAAGCACCTTCGGGGGAGGTTTCTGGAATATCAATGCCTCGTTTTCTAAGCAAATTTCCATAGGTATGCAACGCATCATAAAAATCAAGCTTATGAAAGATGACTGCACTTAATACCGTTTGATAAATTTCTTCTGGCTTAAGCCAAGCCTTCATTCCGATGCTTTCATCGGGCACTTCGAGAATACCTGCATCTACTGACTTATTTTCTAGCACCTCTACAGGCAAAGAAACCCATTGTGGCGTTGTTTCTATATGAGCCAATGCTACACCCATGGATTTTCCCCAGATATCAATAAATGGCATTCCTCCTCCGATAACTTCTCCTTTATCATCAGCAATATGCATTCCTTGAAAATTGTCTTGCTCAAAACCAGGTTTCAGCCAAATTAATGAATAGTCTTCTCCCCATTCATTTATTCCTCCCTGAAAGGAAGCCAAAGTGTAGGGTTCTTTTGTGCCTTTTGGATGACCCAACACTATGCGTTGACTATAGACTGAATCTACATGTACTCTTTTTTTACCCAGATTTTGATAAGTAGTCTGAAATAGTGCTACATTATTATATTCATTTGGCAAAAGCACCTTTGTTTTGCGCTCGATGTATAGCCCATTATTACGATAGAACCCTGTGATTACCGTTTCCGTACAAGCACCAAACTCTTTATGAATTATCTTGTTTTGCTTTAGCGGTTTTTTATCAATTATAAATGGTTTACAGTTTATTCCATCAATTACAATACCTGATTGCACATTCTTAT
>CAYPHN010000012.1:7026-23270 GCA_964410265.1 uncultured Flavobacteriaceae bacterium
AAAATAGGTTAAGGAATTATCGACCACATCCAACCATTGTATTTCGCGGTTGAAATCTTTGTCGTATTTGATTTCAATATGGTCGGATTTGATTTGAACCTGTTGTGCCATTATCGAGCCTGTAATAAACCATAAAAATACTATCCATGTAAGTCCTTTTTTTAACATATCATTCATATTTAATATTATATTTGGAAAAAAATCTATACTAGATTAATGCTTTCTTAAAACTTTTTCTGCATTATTTTTTTTTCCAGGCATCTCTCCCCTGATATTCATATTTTCTTTAATTTTTTTACCTGATGTTCTCTCATACCAGTCTTTGGTAAGCTCATTTGGTATATTATCTCCTGTTTCATTCATCCACTTATTAAGCACATTTTTTAACTTTGCTCGAATCTGTTTATAGTTATTATCTGCAATTAAATTATTGCGCTGTAAACTATCTTTTTTACAGTCGAAGAGTTCTTCTGCCGGACGAGGAGATAAAAATACATCTGCTTGGGCAGCTGTAAGATCTCCAAACGCTCTATGCCCAACCAACTCCTTAAAAGATGGGCTTACAACGGCATCAACTGGTCCCTGATTGGCAAATTGTGGCCGTGAATTACGTATATACATATACTCCAAATCTCTAACCATTCGTTCATGTGCTTCGTAATCATGCCAATTATGCTCTGCAAAAACATATTGTCTAATTGATTTTTTTGGCTGTTTTAATAATGTCTTAAAACTTTTTCCTTGAAAAGATAGTGGACTACTAATATTTGCCATATCTAATATTGTAGGCGCTATATCTATTGTGCTAATCAAACTATTACTTATAATATTTTTATGTGGCATCCCTTTTGGCCATTTTACAATAAAAGGCGTTTTTATACCACTATCGTACATGCGTGTTTTATCGCGAGGAAATGGTCTGCCATTATCGGCCATAATGATGATGACCGTATTATCCAACACATCCTGATTATTTAATTCTTCCTCTACCCTTCCAATAAAATAATCAAACCGTTTTACTTCGTCATAGTATCTAGCGAGATCTAGTTTAGTCTCCGAACCATTTGTCAAAGTGACTGGAGGAACAATATCATCTGGATTATGGGTACCTGAAAATTCATTAGGCCCCCATATTCTATGTGCGTCATACGACGCATACCAAAAAAAGAAAGGCTTATTCTTGTCTCGATTTTTTAAAGTGCTTACCCAAAGATCCTCACCTCCATCTCCAACTTCCTTTCTGTTTTCCTTAACTACATCAAATCCATCTTTTATTTTTTTACCCATGTGCCATTTTCCCACTTGTGCAGTATAGTAGCCATTTTCTTTTAACATACTCGCTATAGTAGGAAAGTTTAAAACCGGTTCGGTATGCAATTCTGCAGCGCCCGTATTATGGGGGTAACGACTTGTCATTATGCTGATTCTACTTGGACTGCAAGAACTTGTTGTGAGATAAGCATTGGTGAACTTCAGACCTTCTGATGCCATTCTATCAATATTCGGCGTTTGAACTATTTCGTTACCATAGCATCCAAAGTCATCCCAACTTATATCGTCAGCTATAAAAATTATAAAATTTGGTCTTACATTATTAACAGGTGGAATGCAGCTCAATAATATAATCGGTACTATAAAAATCAGTATTTGGAAAAGTCTAATCATATACTTATTTATTCGTTTGCCCTTTAATGGTCAATCCATTCAGATATTTTCTGAACTTTTTTATATGCTTCTGGTCTTAGTAAATTAATATAAAGTTGCTCAGCCCAATTGTAGGTGTCCGGCATTTTACCGATAGTAACCAACTGTTTAGGAAACATAAGACCTGCAACCTGAGGCAGATCCGTAATACGTAAACAATTGAGCATCTCAATGGCTTCACCTCTTCCATCTGGTTGACTTGCCACGTCTTGAGTAGCAGGTGGGTTTTTGAGAATGAGAGATTTTACATTGCCGTCAAGCAACACAGCATACGAGGCTATCGCTGCCATTTCTCCTTGCGCAACTATACTAATATTATTAGGATCTACTCCGGGTATATTTCGCAAAGCTTCTAAGCATCTAAGCACATCATAAACTCGCATGGAAGCAACGGTTCTTCCAGTCCATGCCGCTGACCTACGGACATGCCATTGTAGAGAAGGAGCCCATCCTGTTTCTCCAATTCCTCTAGCTTCAAAATAGGCAATATTTGTTTTATTTCTCAAACCATTTGTCAACGAGTATGAGGCCCAGCGGTCCTCGTTAGGGTTTTTTAATACTAGCAAAAGGGGTTGTGGCTTGTCTGATGATAGATTCTGCCCTCGAAGAGAGATTTTCAGCCTCCAACCTTCTTCTGACACAAAACTGTAATTTTGTATTCCACTTATTCCATTAACGGCCTGAAAATCTAATCTTATTCGGAGCGGTACAGGTTGTTTTGGAAAAGCACCAAAGGTTTTTTTCTTTAAAAAATCAACAACGCTTTCACGGTAAGAATCCAGCTGTTGTATATTTTTTATTGTAGGAAGTTTGGCCAATTTTACAAATGAGTCTTGTATAGTTTTGGTATTATCATCTTCAGGAGCACCGTTTACATAGGCTTTAAGTTCTTCATTAGATAGCTCTTTTGTAATATCAATTTTGTCTATTTTGTTAATGGGTACATTTTTTCCCATCAATTCTTTCATAAAAAATGACAAAATTACAGGGCGTAATTCTTCATTTGCTCCATAACTATGACCTCCCTCTGCATTTTCCATAATAATGTTATTAGGTTTTTTATGATAAGAATAAATCGGTTTTATTTTATCATACAGTGTATGAACAGCCTCTATGGAATAATATAAATCTCTTGAAGGTTGCGCAATCATAAAAGGTCGTGGTGCGATCAACGCACCAATATCTGAAAAATCAATTCCGTAGGTATTGATAGGCATCATGCAATCGCAGTGATCGTCAATGGTACTTTGACAGATTTGCCCTTCCAACGACGCTGCTCCTGCTACTGCAGCAGCCGCTTTTATGCGTGTATCTGCCGCTGGCAAATACCAACTTTGTGAGCCGCCACCGGAAATACCGGTTACTCCTATTCGCTCTTTATCTACTTCGGGTAATTGACTTAAAAGATCTATACCACGAATGCCGTTCCAGACTTCTACACCTCCTGGATTGTAACCCCTGCTGTACCAATTAAACAGCCCCAATGACTCTGCTCCCAGATGTTCTCCCTTTACTTCGCCCCTCTGTATCGTTTCTATGATTAAGCATACAAAACCGTTCTCTGCAAAATTTTTGGCATGCTCCTGATAATGATGCTTTTGTGTATGCGCATGTCCACAAACATATATAATCGCAGGCATTGGCTTTTTTATACCTTCCGGAATATAAAGGTTGGCAGCTACGTACAAACCTGGTGAAGATTCATAATACAATTTTTCTATTCTGTAGCCATCTTTTTTGATTACGCCCGTTCTGGTCACTTTTGGTGGCAATCGTTTGCTGGAAATTGGCATATTTTGTAGCCCCATCATCTCTAAAAACTCCTTGTGACGTTGATCTCGCACTACTTTCCAATCTTGGAGATTTTTAACGTCTTTTAGTGAATTATTAGTGATATCACTTGCCGCCTTACTTAAATATTGACGAATGTTATTTGACTGATCAAAAGTCGGCACAACTGAATAGTTGAATGACTGCGCGTTTGAGACTGTGAAATACATTACAAAAAGACTGACAATAATTAATTTTTTTTTCATTGTATGTTTGTTAGTTCTTTTAAGTTAAAACAATTTATTGTACTAACTCAAATTTTACAGCATCTGCAACCGTTCTTTTATTAGATTTTTTTGCTTTAATAAGTATTCGTTTCCCTTTTCCTTTTTTATAAGGGAATCTACCTATTTTAATCCATTGACCTCCTCTTTTTTGTTGATTTACCTTTACTATTTCTTCTCCTTTTTCATGATATACGATTACTTCAACTTCTGCACTGTTTTTTTTTGAAGAAGGATACCATAAATAAACATTATAATCTCCGTTACGGAATAGATAAGGGTGATAAGCAAAACTTCCACTGTTATCGGCAGGAAGATATCTGAAATTCATCTCATATCGTTCAGGGTCAATGGTTTCAACTACCCTCCAATTTCCATAAAAACTTGTAAACCCTTTCATGTGATTATCAATTATTATAGAATTTTCTGTATTCCACAACCCGTATGGATTCTCTTCCAGAGAAAGTACCTGTTCTTGTGCTTTTAATTTTTTCTGCAATTCAAACGCGTCGATTTGCTGTACCGAACGTTTTGATTTTACAGCCATGGAGGCTGCTACACCAGCAGAATGCCCCATAATCATATATTGTGGTTCCATTCTAATAGAAGCAATAGCTAAAGCGCTACCCGAAATACAAACAGGCACCAATAAATTACTACATTCTGAAAATTTTGGTGTTAACGAACGATAAGGAATTTGATATTGCGCTACTGGAATCGACAAATACCCCTCGTTGTAAGTTTCATACTTCATATCTGGAAAACGACTAATAGAAATATAGTTTCTTTGTACTTCCCTAACATCAATATTATAAGCTCCCATTCCTATGGCATCATACTTTATCGAATCTTTCATTAAATCGTTTTGAGTCATAAAATATGTTCCTTTCATTCTCCTAGCTACTCGTACATATAGCTGATGTGAAAAATTATTATTGTCTATGTATTCATCTTTACATAGGCCAAAAGATTTCATATTTTCACGAACCGCTTTTGGAACAATAGGGTCGGTAGATAAGAACCAGGCCAAACCCAAGGTGTAGTCTTTGTGCCATTGCCAAATACTATCTCGTTTGGCATAGTCTGCTTCGGGGTATTCCCAGCTAGACCCATCTAACAAGTTGGTAGAAATTCCTGCAGAGGAATTGATATCCGCCTTCCCATTTGGTAAGGAAACTCCGAAACCAATAAGGGAATTTCCGTTGGGGTTATCCTTATAATATCTTCTCGCCAATTCATAGGTGTCGGGATTGTAATTTAAAGGTTTTGTCCAAGGAATCATATTCTCTTTTCGATTCGTAGCAATTAGTCTAAAACAATAAGATTGAATTCCTTTATCGCCTTCGCCAATTTTGGCCATAAATCTTGGATTAATTAATGGTAGTAGATTTTTTTCTTTTTCATTTATAAAGGGATTAATCCGAGCATGAATTTGATGACTTGTTTGCATGATGGGCTGCCGTCCTGCCCATGATTCATTATAATCATCTATTCCTTCTCTTCCAACAACATAAGACACTCCCGCTTTTGCCATTAAATCTCCTTCATAGCCAGCATCAATAAATACTTTACCTTTTATTACCTTACCATCATTTAGAAGTATACTTCGAATTTCACTTCCTTCTTTAGATACACTTTGCACGCGTTTGTTAAAAAGTATTTCTACTCCTGATTCCTGAAGCCACTTTGTCATTATTTCTTCACCTATATGCGGTTCAGGGCCTCGCCAATAAAATAACTGCGCTTTATAGTGATCTGCAATTTTTTTATAAAATTTTAAAGCTTTTCCACCAATTACACTTTTATCTCCGTAATCTGTATGCGAAAGGCCTCCGGTTACCATACCACCAACATTTTTACCCGGTTCTATTAATAACACCTGCATTCCTTCTTCTGCAGCAGAGATTGATGCCATTACGCCACTTGCCGTAGCACCGTAAACAACAACATCAACCGCTCGGTCTTGTCCATACATTTTTGATATTGTCGTGAAAATTAATAATGCAATAAAATAATATTTAATATTTTTTTTCATAATGCGTCTTTAAATTTAATTGACTCTAAACCCCTGATGCCATCTACTCCAATCAGACCACATTCCGTTTGAACTTTGCTGGCGAACCCTGTTAAAATAAACTTTACCAGATAAAAGAGCCGCTTTACCATCTAAAGAACCAGAAAAAATACCGTTGCTTTGATTAATTGTTACTTTTTCTTCTGTGTTCAATACATTTGATTTAAAAACAACATCATTACCATCATAATCAGATGCCAATTCAACTTCCCAACCGGCCAATTTACCTGGACCGTAATAGGGTGTTTTAAATAAAACTGGATTCGCCGGACAAGTAACAGGACCAATCGGTGTACTCGAAATAACGAAATTATCAAACCAGCGCCCCTGGTTTTTTGGTGAGCGTTTGTTCCAGTAAGATTCAAGAAAAACGGCGTTAATACCATGGTTAATGTAACTACCTCTAAAGTTTAGGTTTTTACGATCTATTTCCAATCGTCCGTCTATCCATAGTTGATTGATCCCATCCGATTTACCTGGCGTATTCAATTTCGCTCTAGACTCTACCAGAACCCAATAACCAGACTCTTCGGTTGCCGAAATTTGAAAATCGGAATTAGGTTTGTTGCCAAGCCAGGATAGGTTATCAAAGTCGTTGTATTTGGTGGTTTTTATTTGATCCGTCTGACCATCAACACCCCGTGCAGGATCTAAAGTTATGGAATTATCCGCACCACTCCAAACGTGAGCGATCATGGCTTGTTGCCACTTGGTAGAAACAATACTGGTGGCTCTTGAAACCTTTGCAGGAGAACCTTCCCAACCATGTTCATGTTTTATATATATTCGCCAGTAGATTTCATCAAATTGTTGACCTTTTTTTATAGTCGCAGAACTGCCCGGAAAATCTCCAAAAGAAACTTTTCTATTTCCTTTGCCATCTACATCTCCTTTGTTAAAACCAAAGTTAACGGAACCACCAGTTGTCCCAAAATTTTCATCCGTATCAATTTCGCCGTAGGCATCCATGTACTCTTTTTTAGACGAAAAATCATCGTACCAGATCGTATTTGTGTTACTTTTATGGGATTGATATTCTGACATTTCCACAAAATCAATTCGGGGGACTTGAATCGTTTTATATTCTCCTGACAAGTGCGCTGTAACATTACTTAAGCCATTATCTTCTGATTGGCTATTAGTACACCCAATTAAAACCGAAAACAAGCTAAGTAGTATTATTTTAAGTGGATTAAATATTTTTCTCATATTAGTTTTATTGATTATAGTGTCATATATTTTGTTGTAATATTTATTTTTCATTATATAGGCATTACTAATAAGTCAGCCAAGATGAAGCCTTGCAGTCATTACTAGAACTAAATCGTATCCAATGTGCATAAAACCCCTCTTGGAAATCATAGTACCAGATACGCTGGCGTATGGAAATTCAATGGAGGCTGAAAGACTCACACCAGGCAACCTTGCTGCCCAATCACTAAATTTACCCCCTTTCGAATAAGAACCAGCAACATTCCAACGAACACCAAATGGCAGAAAAGACTTTTTATAAAAACTAAGTTCTCCTGTGGTATTATCTTCCAAAAATTTGGCAAACTCAAGCTGATTTTTTTCCATTTTGGGAACAGAATTGCCCACAATAAATATGTACTCCTGATGCTCACCCTTTAGCAAGGGACAGTGCAAATCCAGAGCTATCTTGACTTTACCTTGACTCCATTTCTGTATCATATTTCTTAATGTAGCCGTAGAGTTATGAATAGGGTCACCACTGTAATCTCGGTTATGATCTCTCGGGTCTCTATTTTTGCCTTGCTCACCATTTTCAACACCATCTTTGTCCATAAATGGAATAATTATGAATTCCACATTTTTTCTTAAATAGTCAAGTCCTCTTTCATTCAGAATACTTTGTATAATTCCTTCCAATTCGAAGCTAGCCATAGTTTCACAGGCGTGATGTCGCGCTGTAATCAAAACCTTATAAGCAGGTTCATCAACAGCAGGTTTGATGGTTAATTTTTCAACGGCTCGGTTTTCTGGTGACATACAGAGCGTATCCGTCAGAATGGACTCTCTATATCTTAATCCTGAAATAAATTTATTCAATTCTTTTTCTGTATAAGGGAATGCCATGCCGAAATAGGCTATAGTATCCTGCTCTGCGAATGAGTACGTAAAAGAATTTTTGTCAACTCTATTTTCTCCGTACCATTTCCATGTATGGTCATTGTTTATACTATATGCCGGACCAAACTTTGAAAAAATCTGCTCCCATTTGAAAGGATCAAACTTAAAGGTGATGGTTTTTCCTTTAACACCAGTAACTTTGAAATTCCAATAGAACCATTCTCCTTGTGTCTCGGATAAATCCGGACTTACTCGTACGGTATCTTTCGTTATCTCATGGACAAGAATATTGCCACCAGGATAGTCAGAAACAATTTTGATTCCTTCCTGGGCACTCGTCCAAGGTATTGAAAAAAAGAAAAGAGTTGAAATTAGCGTACGCATACAATTTATTTTTTTTATTGTTAATTTTTATACTAAAAGATGTGCCACTCCACAATTACATAATTATCTTACCCTTTATCACTCAGGAAACATCTTTAGCCACTTCTTGGCATTTTTTTTATAAAGCTTATTTACCACTTCTTTTGGTAAGTGAAGACCTTGAAAATCTCCATCTATTAACCCACTTGTCATTGCATTATCGGTAACAAAATATTCCCAATCTCGAATCCAGTAATTGTGCATTTCTGTTTGTTTTTTATTTGCATCCATTTTTCCATTATCTCCCAAATCAGTACCATAAAGCAACCGATCTTGGTATTTTATGAAAAATTGCCTTACTCTCTCTCGATCTTCTTTTGTCTGATAAAATAGCTGTCCGATTCTTGCTGCAATATCTACAGACATATTTGGGTATTTATCCAATCGTTTTGCCAATTCATCAACACTCCACTCCAAACTACCAAGATGAACTCCCATAAATATTAAATTGGGGTTTTTATCCAACATTCTATCTCTGGCGGCTATTTGCTCTTCATAAGAAGGCAAATCAGGATGTTTATACATGTGGTATTGCGGGTGTTCTCTAAAATATTTTTTATCGTTATTTGTTGTCATTTTTTCTAGAGGTAACCAACAATTTTTTGGTTCTCCAAGATGGCCTATCAAAGTAATCTTTCTTTTGGTAAGCATTTTAAAAATAGTATCAAATCTTGGATTGTCTATCATGATCTGTTCTCCTTTTTTATCTTTATAGACCATACCAATGTTTTTCCATACTTTTACACCAACAGCTCCTTCTTTAATTCCTTTATCAAGCCAATTTAGCGTGTTTTTTAACCAATCTGGATTGTCCCATTCTTGCATAGAAAATGAAGTAGCAAATTCAAACGTTTCGGGGTGTCTTGTTTTCATATCCACACGATAATTGTATTTTTCTACAATTTCTTCTTCAGTATTAGATATGTCGACCACAATATTGAGCAGTCTGAAATTGTCTTTTCTTGATTGTTCTACAAAGATATTTCTATTTGTATTCACGTGAATATGAACATCTATTTTATCAACTTTTTCAAAGTCATTTAAGCTATAATAATCTGTATGCTTTGTACAAGAAAGAGATGTAATTATTAGTAATAAATATAAAAGTATTTTCATTTTTTAAAATTTAATAAATTATAAACCTTTTAAAGGTAGAAAAAATAATGAAATTTCCATAATACATTACGTTCTGAAACTCGTTATAAGTTTTGACAAGATGAGCACTCATATTCCTAGGAGAACGATATGTAGTTACTAATAAAAACAGACCTATTTTTTTAACTAAAATAAGAATAGAGCTGCTAAAAAGATAACAACTCTATTTCTAACACTATAAAAATTAACTCAAATTAATACAAACTCAAAATATAATTTTTTTTAATCCGATCAATCAGGATTCTCATCATAAGGCGCATTTTGTGAAGGTAATGGATCACCGGTCCAAGGATAAGGAACATTTGGATTGGCATCCCACCATACTTTAGACAATCTATTATTACCACCTACAAGATTGGATTCTGCAGCATTATAGCTCGCACTATTTATAGTTCGCTCTACATCAGGCCAAGGCATTCTTCTTGGTATTACTCCTCTTAAATCATCCTCGTCTACAGTTTCTTGTTGAAGTGGGTAACCTGTTCTTCTCCACTCTGCCCAGTTTTCATATTCTAAAGGATAAAGTGCAATGTTTTTTTGAACAATAATCTGCTCTAATTGATTTTCTGAAGAACCAGCCAATATTGTTACATCAGAGCTTAAAAAAGCATCACTTTCTGCCATAGTTATTTTTTTATGATCTATGTGTTGATTTATATCAGCATCGGTCCATGTTGGATATCTCAAACCCAATATTTCCGGTAATTGCGGTGCTGCATTTTCATACAATCCTTTCAACCAATTCATAGAGTCTTCCATACCTTGCTTATAATGTGCTTGTACATCACCTGCTTTCAAACCAAATAACGCTGCTTCTGCCAATGCAAAATGCATTTCAGAAGACCTTAACATTGGAACTTCTGCAATGGGAACATAAAAAAGATAACTCAATCTAGAAGAAGTTTCCTGACCCCATGGTAATTTGTACTCTACTGGTACCAAACCTAAAACTGGTCTACCTCTATAACCAAACCAATCTACATCTGGGTTTATTCCAGGAAATGTTGCTTGTGCAGTATCTGCAAATATTTTAATACGTGGGTCATCGTACTCTTTCATTTTAATAATTATTGCTCCAGCAGCACTAGTGTTATGATCTTCAGCACTATTTAGCACACCAGTGTAAAGTGGATTCCAGTTACTACTGTTACCATCTACAACTGTATTCATAAAAGCATCGTCTTCTCTTGTAAGTATCAAGTCTGACGCTTGTAAATCGCTCATATTAGCTATGGCCATTGCCTCATCAGCATATCTAACACGTAATGCCAAACGCATTCTAAGTGAATTGGCAAATTTTCTCCATTTTTCTACATCACCTTGGTAAATCAAATCTGCAGAACCAAAACTTTCTTTTGCAGGGTCTAACGCTGCTGCTGCCTCTTTTAACTCTTTAAAAAAGTCTGCATAAATACTCTGCTGTGAGTCATATTTTGGCGTAAATATAACTTCCTCAGGTGGTAAATTAGATTCAGTATAAGGAATATCGCCATAAGTGTCAGTCACTTTTGCAAATGCCCAAACCTTCATAATTCGAGCAATAGCTCCTTTATTTACTAATTCTGGATCATTTTCTGCAATACGTATAATTGACGTAAGATTATTTAAGTAACGCTCATATGCATTATCCCAAATGTCAGGTGCATCTCCTTCTAAAAAGGGACGGTTTGAACCTGAATAAGACATGCCGCTATAATTTCCGATAGTACCAGTACCTCTAGGTCCGTCTTCTTTTACTGCCCGTACCAGCACTCTTGTAAATATAAGATTTGGATCTACTAGGTCTTCTGTCACCAAATCATTTCTTGTATTCATCTTTTCGAAATCATCTGTACAGGAGTATCCCATAAGCATGATTGCCGAAAAAATAAAGGTGATTTTTATTTTGTTGAATGTTTTCATCTTTTTTATTTTAAAGTTTAAAGTACTATTTAAAAAGTAAGATTAACGTTTAATCCCCACGATCTTGTTGTTGGCATAGATAATTGCTCTATACCTCTACCTCCTGCAGAGGTATTAGGTGCAGTAGCTTCAGGTGATATACCTAAATCTTGCATATTCTCTTGAATATAAAATAAATTTCTACCAATTAATGACAATCTAATACTATTTACAGGTGATTTTTTTAATAAATCAGGATTGATATTATAACCAATAACTACTTCACGTAACATCACAAAACTTGCATCCATTATAAATTCTTCACCAATACCACTCCATGCTCTTGTAGCCCAATAGGTTTGACCGTCAACAGCTCTGGTATTTTCTTCATAAACACCTGTTCCGTCACCGTTACTATCTAAAACTTCTACTACCCCGTCTAGCACACCAACATAAGGTAATTGTGCACCATTATCATCTGTATCACGTGGTCGTCTTCCTTCTTCAGTAAACTTACCAAATCCACCAGCTGTAGCTCTGTATTTTGAACCAGAAGAAAATTCACCGCCTTGTACCCAATCAATCGAAACGTTCATAAAAAATCCTTTCAATCTAAATGAGTTGTTTATACCTCCAATAAAATCTGGATTCATATTTCCTAATACACTTAATTCAGACTCTCTTTGATAGTTACCTCCTTGGGCAACGATTCTTCTTCCTTCAGGAGTTCGCAAGTATTTATACCCAATAATATTTCCAAGCGGTTCTCCCACTCTTGCTTCAACATCATTTGGAAAACTATTTACCATTAAATAAGTTTCAATGCCTGGAGCTAATGATACAACTTCAGATTTGTTGGAAGAATAATTAAACATTATGTCCCAATTAAATCCATCACTATTTTTAAATATACTAGCATCAAAAACAACCTCTAATCCACTATTTGCTATTTCACCTGCATTAATCACAGAACGTTCAAATCCACTAGCATTAGACACTGTAATTGGAATAATTTGATTTTTTGTACTACCATCATAGTAACTAACATCTAAACCAAATCGGTTTTTAAACATTCTAACATTAAAGCCTACTTCAATAGTTTCTGTAAGTTCATTTTTTAAATCAAACTCAGGCAACTGATTATATACACTTGCATAACCTTGGCCATTATAATTGGTGTTAAAAGCATTGTACCCTTCGGTAGTTAAAAAAGGTCTAGACCCACTTCCAACCTGCGCCCAAGAAGCTCTTACTCTTCCAAAAGTAAAAACGTCAGATTTCATATTAAACGCATCAGAAAACACAAAACTCGTACCAATAGATGGATAGAAAAATGAGTAATTATTTACACCCAAAACGGATGACCAGTCATTTCTTCCTGTAATATCAAGAAAAAGGTAATCTTTATAAGACAATTGACCCATAAAAAACAAAGATTGAATTTCCGTTTCCGACAAGAACTCAGATGGTCTAATATCTTGCGCATTAGATATGTTATATATACCTGGAACTTTCAAATCACGAGCATCCCAACTCATAGAAGATTGATATTGCTTTAATAAATTACCACCTAATGAGAATGACCCTTGCAAATCGCTTGTCAAATCACCCGCAGCTGTTAATAAAAAATCAGAATTCCACTCTCTTGTATTTATAGATTCATCAACAAATCTACCCTGTAGATTTGGCCAACGAGCACCCACAGGGTATATTTGTTGCCTTTCGTCTGTGTACATATCCATCCCACTTCTAGCTGATAAGCTCAACCAATCCGTAAATTCATATCTCAACGAGAAGAATCCAGTCATACGATTTCTTACATCGGTACTTTTCAATTCATTTACTACATAATAAGGATTCACTCTAGTACCTGCAAAACGCCCTCTAAATCCTGTTGCTTCATAAGATTCTTTAAAGAAATTTAAATCCGCATATCTTGGAAATGTAGCCAAAGTTAATGTCACATTACCAAAATCAGCCCCTGTAATTGGTCGGTTATTAAATTTTGAATTGGAATAATTCACTTTCGAATCAAAAGTTAATTTGTCTGACAATTTACTGGTTACCCTTAAATTTAGGGTATTTCTATTGTTCCTACTATTTGGTATTATTCCTGTAGCAGAGGTGTTACCAAGAGATAGCCTTGCGGTAGTGTTTTCTGAGCCACCACTAAAAGAAAGCATATTATTTGAAACAAAACCTGTATCGTAAAATTCTCTAATATTATTTATTGGTTGAGGAAGTAGCGTAAGTGTTCTAGGCTCTTCGCCTGGTAATAAATATGGATCAGATACTACTCTTCTACCATCAAGTGGAGGGCCCCAAGCATCCCAATGCCAAGCTGGCAAGGTTTGGTAGTTAGTTCCATCAATTTCTACAGAACCCGAATATAAGTTGGTTCCTTCATAACCCGTACCGTATTTATTTTGGTAGGTAGGAACTATATTTAATGTTTGTATAGACGTAGTGGAATTAAACTCTACACCAATACCTCTTCTAGATTTACCCGATTTTGTAGTAATAACAATTACACCATTAGAACCACGAGAACCATAAAGTGCCGATGCTGCTGGCCCTTTTAATACAGTCATAGACTCCACATCATCAGGGTTTATATTGGCTATTCCATCACCAAAATCTCTATCTCCTCCTAGACCTCTATTAGGGTTCTCATTTCCTTGATTAATAATTGGTACACCATCAACAACATATAATGGCTGGTTAGTACCTACAAGAGAATTACTACCCCTAATGATAATATTTGTAGATCCACCCATACCTGCAGCAGTGTTTGTAACCTGCACTCCAGCTACTTTACCAGTAAGGAAATTACCTATATTTACCTCTCTGGCTCCATTCAAATCAGCCTGGTTAAGTTCTTGAACAGCATAACCTAATGCTTTCGTCTCTCTCTCAATACCAAGAGCAGTAACTACAACCTCGGTTAATGCTGTTGCACCTTGACTCATTACTACATTAATAGTAGATTGAGAGCCAACAGTAACTTCTTGGCTATCATAGCCAATAAAGCTAAAAACCAAAACGGCGTCATTGTCTTTAACTTCTAAAGTATAGTTTCCATCAAAATCTGTTGAGACACCTGTATTGGTGCCTTTTAATAAAACACTAACGCCTGGCAACAATGAACCGTCTTCAGCATCTGTAATATTTCCTGAAACAGATCGAACTTGCGAAAAGGCTTGTAAAGACAATAGTAAAATAAATGTGATAATAAATGATTTTTTCATAATTTAATGAATTTAGAGTTAATAATTTCAAAACCTCAAAAATTAAAATAGATACGCATTAATTTAAAAGGAATTAATAATTAATGTGCTAATATAGTAACATTAATTAAAAAAACAAGAAATTACCTATATTATTTTCAATAAAAACAAGCTTATGAAAGTTAAAAATAAAAGATATAAAGCTTTTAGTGTTTTAGTAAAATTAATCGAAAGTTTAAAGAATACTCAAATATTCCAACCTAATACATATTCTAGATGCATATTTACGGATTGAATAAAGAGAGAATATTATTAAATTGTCTTACAGTATTTTCTCCTTAAATATCTTATACTTACTCATATTTAAATATTTAAGGTTACTAAAATAAAATACTATTTGATCATATAATAGTTGTATGATAATAGCATATATTGGTTCTAAGTATAGAAAAAATTCTATAACTGTTTTAGAAAAATAGAAATGTAACGAAAGTAATTGAAATGATTTTATAGTGTATTTTAAATCATATAATTTTAGACATAGTAGTTCTATCCAATTGTTGTGACATGAACTGGCAAGGCAGGTCTCTAGAGATTCTTTTTGTTTAAAGGATTACTGCTTTTAACAATATGCTAATCATCTGGTTCAATTGCCAAAAGAAAAGCTGCAATAACGGCTAAAACAATTCCTGCAATTTTATAGTTCCCTGGCATAATACCTAATACCAACATGGATAGAATAGATGTAATTAGCGGAGCACCTGCATTTGTCATAGGTGAAACAACCATTGCTTTACCATATCTAAATGCATAAACCAAGCACAATGCTCCTATAGCATTTAGAATTTGTATTCCTGCTGCTAAATACGGGCCATCTGGTCCCCAATTAATTTCTTGTGAAAAATCAGTCATATATAGTGCTACAGGTATAAGTAAAATTCCTGAAATCATCATATAAAAAAATATACTTTCGGCATTCATGGTTTGGTTTGCAAACTTCATAAAATATGCTTGAATACCCCATGCAGCTAATACAAGAATAGCAAGTACAAACCATAAAACACCATTTTCTCCTGCAGTTTGTTCAGCTCCACCCGAATAATCAAAAAGTGGTAATGCTAATAATGCCAGAACAATGCCAATGGCTCCTAATTTGCCGGTACGTTCTTTTAAAAATAAAAGTGAAAGAACTATTGTAATTGTTGGTGATAGAGAAATTATTGGAAAAATTAAATAAGTAGGACCTATAGTAACTGCGTAAAAAAGAATCATTTGTCCTCCTGCTCCTAATATCCCAATAATCAAACCATTTAAAATTGATTTTTTATCCGTTTGTAGTTTCCAATTAATACGTTGTAAAACGTAAATAGCGGGAGCAATCATTGTAAGGGCCCATACACAATAAACGAGAGTATCAGGAAATCCGTTTTCTGAAGGAACTCCCGTAAAAGCGCCCCATACACCCCAAAAAATAGTTGTTATTAAAGCAAATAGTAGCCAAGGTTTTTTAGTATTCATCTTTATAATTTAAGTGTTTTATTATTTACTTATTTGAAACTGAAATATTTTACTGTTTTAATGCATCCACTTATCTAAATTCTCAGCAACAAAGCTGTCATCATTTAATTCAGGATA
>CAYPHN010000013.1:0-23116 GCA_964410265.1 uncultured Flavobacteriaceae bacterium
TACCAAAATAAGTATTGATATGACATTTAATAAAGTGCAATGTGATCAAGTTGTGAAAACCGCTACCTTTAAAATTCTTAAAAAAACAATTCAAATATAATTATCATTTAATTTTTTATAAAAGTTATTGACTAAGATCCAGTTGAGAAAATATAAATTGGCTTGCTTTGCCAGTATAGGTAGGTTCTACTAACTAAAAAATAAATTGTTATCAACAACTATTATATAAATATCATTTTTATTTAAAATTTTAAAAACTATATGATGATATATATAGTATGTTAATATATACTATAAAAAAAACTAAGTTAATTTTGATTTGTTATTTTTAAAAAACTATAAACATTTTATAAAACATTAAATACTTATAAATCAATACTATTTTAATACTTATTCACAACCTGTTGATAGTGATTTTAACCATATTTTGCTTATAACTTTATTTTATTTTATTGTTATAAACGTATTATAAACTGTTAATAAAATTACCTTTAATAAATATAAAAATATTTGTTTAACTGAATTATATATTTGTATTGTGAAATTATTTTAATTATCAAAAAATAGTTTTAAATTTTAAATACTTTTTTATTCACAATCCGTGTATTTTATAATTTATTAATAATTAAATCATTATAAAATTTTATTAACAACACTATAAATTTATGTTTATAAAAATCAAAAGACTAATTTTGTAATAAAATTATAATATTATGAATATAGCAATTGGCAATGATCATGCTGGAACATATTACAAATTTAAAATAATAGAAAAATTAAAAAATAAAGGTGTTCAAATAATTAATTATGGAACTGATGATGAAAATAGTATGGATTATCCTGATGCTATTCATCCAGTGGCAGAGGCAGTAGAAAGCGGAAAAGCAGATTTTGGTATTATTCTATGTGGAAGTGGTAATGGTGCAGCCATGACAGCAAATCATCATAAAAAAATAAGAGCTGCTTTGTGTTGGAATAAAGAACTAGTTGCATTAGCCCGTCAACATAATGATGCTAATATTTTAAGTATCCCAGCCAGGTATGTTTCTTTAGAAGAAGCATTAGAGTTTGTTAATATTTTTTTAAATACTGATTTTGAGGGTGGCAGGCATCAAAACAGAGTAAATAAAATACCTACTAAAAATTGTTAATTAGTATTTTAATATGAGTCATAACCATTCCCATAATCACTCACAATTATCAGGTAAAAGACTTTTATTTTCAATTTTTTTAAATATTATTATAACAGTAGCGCAAGTTATTGGAGGGTTTATTTCAGGAAGTTTAGCTTTAATTTCAGATGCGGTTCATAATTTATCGGATGTTATTTCATTAATAATTAGCTATATAGCTAATATATTAACAAATAAAAAAAAACAAACATTACATCAAACTTTTGGTTTTAAAAGAGCTGAAATTATTGCAGCTTTTTTTAATTCAGCCACACTTATTATTATTGCAGTTTTTTTAGCAATTGAGGCAATCAAACGTTTTAATAACCCACAAGAAATACAAAGTAATTTGGTTATTTGGCTTGCTTTTGTAGCTATTTTAGGAAATGGATTTAGTGTTTTATTATTAAAAAATGATGCAGAGTACAATTTAAATATGAAGTCTGCCTATCTACACTTAATTACTGATCTATTAACTTCTGTCGCTGTTTTAATTGGAGGTTTATTAATGAAATTTTATCATATTTATTGGATAGATGCATTACTTACAATACTTATTTCAATTTATTTATTATATATGAGTTGGGAAATATTTATAGATTCATTAAAAATATTAATGCTTTTTGCGCCAAAGAATTTAACCATTAATGATATTCAAAATGAAATATTAAAAATTGACGAAATAAAAAATATTCACCATGTACATATATGGCAATTAAATGATCATGATGTACATTTTGAAGCACATATTGAATTTAAAAAAGATATTAAATTGTCTAAATTTGATGTAATTTGTAAAAAGGTAGAACGGATATTATTTAAAAAATTTCATATCAATCATTCTAATTTACAACCTGAATTTGATAGAGATGATCATAAAGAATTTATAATTCAAGATTAATGAAACTCAATTTAATAGAGACTGAAAAGCTAATATAAAATTGTAAGTTGAATTAATCCCACTGAAAAGTGGGATCTCATCAAATATAAAAAATATACATTCACACCATCATTAATTTTATCATTAATATATGCAATGGCAACTAAAAAAATACAAGGAACTTACGGTAGACGAGTTTCATAATATTTTACAATTACGAATTAATGTATTCGTTGTTGAACAAAATTGTCCTTATACAGAATTAGATGGAAAAGACAAAGTTGCCTATCATTTTTTCGCTTACGCGGAAGAAAAACCAGAACAAATTTTAGCTTATACTCGTATTTTTAAACCAGGTGATTATTACAAAAAAGCCGCAATTGGTAGGGTAGTGGTACATCCTGATTATAGAAATAAAAAATTAGGAAACGAATTGATAAAAAAATCTATTAATCAAATTGAAGATTTATTTAATACTACTAAAATTAAAATAGGAGCACAAACCTACCTTAAAAAGTTTTATGAATATCATGGTTTTAAAAAAGTAGGAGATTCATATATCGAAGATGATATACCTCATATTTATATGCTTAAAAATTAATTCTTTATAAATAAAATCAATGAAAAATTTCCTAATTATAATTAGTTTATGTTTATTTAATTTAGCGATTTCACAAAATACTAATGGAATTTTTAAAAACAATATAAATATTAGAAATTCTGATAAAAAAAGTTTAACGCTATATAACGAGCAATTACAGAAATATATCTTTACAAACTCTAATTATAGCAAGCAAAATAAAAAAGAAGAATTTAAATATCTATATAATAAAATATCTAGTGATTTTATATTGACTGCTAATTTTAGAATTATTGAAAATAACGTTAAAACAAACGTAAAAATAGGTTGGATGATACGTGAATCCGATGAAAATAGATCTGTATATTTTAGCGCTTCTTTAAACGAAAATGGTAAAACAGAATTTCAATGGAGAAAATCAAAAAAAGAGTTTAAAGAAAACAGTAAAAACCAAACACAAAGTTTAAAAGAGAATTTTGAGATTTTACAACTAGAGCGTAAAGGCAATAAAATTATTTTTAAAGCTGCTCATTTTGGAGAGCCACTTCAGCTAATTACTTCTCATACTTTTAAAAATTCACCTGACTCTATTTTAGCTGGTATTTTTATTACATCTAATAATCCTAATATAGACACAAAGGCTGAAGTTTGGAATGTTCGAATAGATCAACCGGTGGAAGATAATTATAACCCTAACAAAGAAGGGTATTTAGGCTGTAGATTAGAAATATTAAACCCTTTTAACGGAAAAAGAAAGGTGATTTACAATAAACCTGATCGATTTGAAGCTCCGAATTGGATGCCAGATGGAAAGAAATTACTTTTTAATATGGAAGGGTATCTTTATAAAATACCTATAGAAGGAGGTAAGTTGGAAAAATTAAATACTGGTTTTGCTAATCAAAATAACAATGATCATGGTATTTCATTTAATGGTAAGATACTTGCAATAAGCCATCATCGAGAAGGATTTCCTGGAGGAGGTTCAACCGTTTATACCCTTCCAATAGAAGGTGGCGAACCAAAATTAATTACAGCATATACACCATCTTACTGGCATGGCTGGGCACCTAATAACAAAGATGTTGTTTATGTTGCACAAAGAAATAAAGAAGATATTTATAATATTTATAAAGCTTCAATTGATGATGGTAAAGAAACTCAACTAACTAATTTCACGTCTGGTCATGTAGATGGACCGGAATATTCTCCTGACGGAAAATATATTTATTACAATAGTACTGAATCCGGTAAAATGCAGTTATGGAGAATGAGTCCAAATGGTTCAAACAGAGAACAAATTACCTTTGATGAGTGGAATAATTGGTTTCCTCATATCTCTCCTGATGGAAAATGGATTCTTTACCTTTCATTTCCCTCTGATATACCGGTAAATTCACATCCATCATACAAACGTGTAATGTTGAGAATTATGTCAACTAAAGGAGGCGAGTCAAAAGTAGTTGCATACCTTTATGGTGGACAAGGAACAATCAATGTTCCTTCATGGTCGCCTGATAGTAAATATGTTGCATTTGTGAGTAATTCAGGAAAATAGATTTAAAAACAAACTAAAAATATTACAAATAAAAACTCATAAATTTTCATACTTTAGCTACCCGATAATTATTAGGAAAAAATCAAAAAAATTAAGCACGATTATGGCAGACGACAAAGAAAAAGCAGCAAAATTAAAAGCATTACAACTTACTCTTGATAAATTAGATAAAACTTACGGTAAAGGAGCTGTAATGAAAATGGGTGACGTTGCCGCACAAGATATAGAAGCAATTTCATCAGGTTCGTTAGGTTTGGATTTAGCCCTAGGTGTTGGTGGTTATCCCAGAGGTAGGGTTATAGAAATTTATGGACCAGAATCATCTGGTAAAACCACCTTAGCTATTCATGCCATGGCCGAAGCACAAAAAGCAGGAGGTATTGCAGCTTTTATTGATGCTGAACATGCTTTTGATCGTTTTTATGCAGAAAAATTAGGCGTTGATATTGATAATTTAATTATTTCACAACCGGATTATGGTGAGCAAGCATTAGAAATTACAGACCATTTGATTAGTTCAGGCGCTATTGATATTATTGTTATAGATTCTGTTGCAGCATTAACTCCCAAAAGTGAAATTGAAGGAGAAATGGGAGATTCAAAAATGGGATTACACGCTCGTTTGATGAGTCAAGCTTTACGTAAATTAACAGGAACCATTAGTAAAACAAATTGTACCGTTATATTTATCAACCAATTACGTGAAAAAATTGGTGTTATGTTTGGTAACCCAGAAGTTACTACAGGAGGTAATGCATTAAAATTTTATGCATCCGTTAGATTAGATATACGAAGACGAACACAAATTAAAGATGGAGATAATGTTCTAGGAAACCGCACCAAAGTTAAAGTGGTTAAAAATAAAGTAGCCCCACCATTTAAAACAACAGAGTTTGATATTATGTATGGTGAAGGCATTTCTAAAGTTGGTGAAATACTAGATTTTGGAGTTGATTTTGGAATTATTAAAAAAAGCGGCTCTTGGTTTAGTTATGGTGATACTAAATTAGGGCAAGGGAGAGATGCTGTTAAAGGATTGATAGCTGATAACCCTGAATTGGCAGAAGAATTAGAAGCTAAAATCGTAGCATTTATAAAAGAGGCTTAAATCACTTTTCTTTATATAAAAAATGCTCACTTTATAAAAACAAAAAACACGCTTATTAGCGTGTTTTTTGTTCTATTTAAACTTCAGCCATCAGGCATTTATCTAAATTATTTATTTGCTTTTTTAATATATTTTTCTAAAGCCATTGTCATTGATGGCGTTTCTTTAGAAGGAGCGGCGATATCAATTTTTAATCCAGCTTCTTCAGCAGCTTTTACTGTAGAATTACCAAATACAGCAATACGCGTATCGTTTTGTTTAAAACTCGGAAAATTTTCAAATAATGATTTTATACCACTAGGACTAAAAAATACCAAAACATCATAAAAAACATCCTCTAAGTCAGATAAATCACTAATAACTGTTTTAAACAATGTTGCTTTTTTCCAATTGAGATCAAGCTCATTTAGTTTGCTAAGCATAGAAGGTTTAACTTTATCAGAACATGGTAATAAAAAAGTTTCTGATTTATGTTTTTTGATCAATGGTAAAAGATCATCAAAAGTTCTTGTTCCTACGTAAATCTTTCGCTTTCTATAAACAACGTATTTTTGTAAATAAAAAGCAACAGCTTCTGATAAACAAAAATATTTCATGCTATCTGGAATAGCAATACGCATTTCTTCAGCCAATCTAAAATAATTATCAACAGCATTTCTACTAGTAAAAATTACTGCTGTAAAATTCAAGAAATCTATTTTTTGATTTCGAACATCTCTTGCAAATAAACCCTCAACGTGAATAAATGATCTAAAATCAATTTTCACTTTTTGTTTATCCATTAAATCAAAATAAGGAGATTGTTTTGCTTTTGGGGCAGGTTGTGAAACGAGTATAGTTTTTACTTTCATATTTTTTTTGTTTAATCAACAAACGTTTTATAAATAACTATAAAAGGCGCTATTTCAAGGGCGCAAAGGTATAAAAATAAATAGAACAAACTGTTAAAGTTTATTTTATCTTTTTTTAAGAGGTTAAAGTAACGTAAAAAGAATAATATAATCACTCCAATCACACCTAAAGTTATTATAAACTTATGAAAAGAACCCACACTGTAATTAATTAAAATTAACAAGGGGTAAAATAAGATAGATATTAGTATTAAATTGCTTATTTTTAGGAATGTAACATGTTTTTGTTTGTCATCAATATCAAAGAGGTATGCGAGGATAAACCCCACAAAATATCGTATTAAAAAATAGCCAATAACCAATAAGTTTATTTGTGTAAAAAAAAGTAACTTATTACCGATTTCTACTAGAGAAAATTCATTAAAACTATAAAGTATTAATAATGAAATGTTAAATATTACAATAAAAAAAGATATAATATGGAAATTATTTAATAAAAGCGGATTGGTTTTTGAATATTCGGTATAATATTTTTCAGAATACATTAGTGAAAACAATTTTAAAAAACGCTCGTTATGTATTATTTTAAGCAAGGTTATTAAAATTAAAACCAGCATTAAAACAATTGTAATCCAGTCATTTGAAAAAGTTAATTTTTCTAATCCCTCAAACATTTTATCCTTTTTTTACTCTTATTTTATTTCCCTGAAAACCGTCTAATAAATCATAAAATTGTAAAGCAATTCTAAAAGTAGTGTTTTCATTTATTTCAATTTGAGGTACTATAAAGTTTGCCTCAAGAATTATTTTTTCTTTTCCGTTTATAGGTTTAAGCCCTTTTATGTTAAGTGGTATTCTTTTAAGGATTTTATTTTTATTACCTTGAAAAACACCTACGAAAGAAACATTTTCAAATGTAATTTTTTTATTATAAGTATTGACGAATTCAAAAGTAATTTTTTTATTATCCCCAGGTTTTAAAATTAATTCATTTTGATCGATCAAACATTTTACATTCTCAAAAGAAAAATATGTTTGTATTGCATATCCATATATGAAGTTCTTTTTTAATTTTACTAAAAGTTCTTTTGTATCCATTAAACTTCCAACAACAAATACATTTTCCTCTTGTATAGACGCTTCATGCCTCTTTAAATTATACTGGCTTTTTCTTCCTTTTAAAACACTATAAGAGTGCGTATTAATTCCGGTATAAAATTTATATAAAGAGGCATTTTGATAAGAATTTACGAATACCAAAGGCTTTCCATCCGTTTTATTTTTAAGAGGTTCAACCCATAATTTAGATAGATGTGGCTCAAGTTGTACTGGTGACATGTTTGCATTGATCAAAAATAATCTACTAACAAATAATAAAATCAATTGTATTGTACCTAAAATAACAATCCATTTTCTTGCATTTTTATGGTTAATAAAATAACCAAAGGTCAAAATTATTAAGGGTATTAAAATTACACTATTCCATTGTGCCTGAGTTTTCGATGAAAATGAAGAGAAAAAGAAAACCATGATAAAGCCAAAAACTATAAATTTTAGAGCCTTTTCAAATATAGATTTTATTTTTATTTTAAAAAAAGCAAAATAAACAATTGGAAATGTCAAACCTACAATAACGAATAGGTTAATTATATACATATAGTTATTTGAAATTTTGTACATTGTTTTATGGCGGTCAAATAAATGAAAGCGAAAAGAGGCAAATTCGTTTGTATATTGCCAATATAAATGCGGAAAAAATAAAATAAACCCAAATAGAGCAGCAAACCAAAACCTTTTATTTTTTAATAAAGAAAGATTAGAAACAACAACAAAAAAGATTACCAATACGCCCTGGTACTTACTGTATAGCATTGCAGCCATAGAGAAACCTAAAAATAGGATACTTGACAAATTTTCACGCTTTAAAAACTTTTTGTATATAAACAAAAACAAGCTAACAAATAGTAAAAGTGGTGTATCAGGTGTAGTGATAAACCCATATACATTTAACAAAGCCATGGATACCACTAATAAAAAGAATAACCAAACGTAATTCCATTTTTTAGGAACATCAATCACCATCCAAATGATTATCAGCATAATGGTAAAACTAATGGTTGAGAAGAAACGAACACCCAACTCTCCTGAAAAGAAAAAACTACTAATTTTAATCCAAATAGCAACTAAAGGAGGATGATCAAAATAACCAAAATCCAAATTTTTAGACCATATCCAATAATAAGCCTCATCGCCTAATAAACGAGTATAATAGCTTTGTAACATATTAAGAGCAAAGAAAATAAAAAGAAAAAAAACAAATTGGTATTTTGGTTTTTGCGATAAGATCATATAGATTATTCTAATTACAAAATTAGCGATAAATTATTTTACCTTTGCACAAGTTAAAAAATATATATGCAAGATACTTTGGTTATTATTCCTACTTATAATGAGATGGAAAATATTGAAAATATCATAAGAGCTACTTTTTCTCAAAAAAAATCATTTGATATTTTGATAGTGGATGATAATTCACCTGATGGTACTGCTGAAATTGTTAAAAAGCTGCAAAAAGAGTATCCTAAAAGTTTATTTTTAGAAATTAGGTTGAACAAAACAGGATTAGGAACAGCTTATATTCTCGGATTTAAATGGGCCATTTCGAAAAAATACGATTATATCATTGAAATGGATGCAGATTTTTCGCACAACCCGAAAGATTTGATAAGATTGTATGACGAATGTGTAAAACATGGCGCGGATGTATCTATTGGTTCGCGATATTCAAAAGGTGTTAATGTGGTAAACTGGCCAATGAAAAGAGTATTACTTTCCTATTTTGCTTCTAAATATGTACAATTGGTTACCGGATTACCTTATCATGATACAACTGCCGGTTTTGTTTGTTACAATCGTAAAGTATTGAAAACTATAAATTTAGATAAAATTAAATTTATTGGATATGCTTTTCAAATTGAAATGAAATTCAAAGCTTGGAAACATGGTTTTAATATCAAGGAAGTTTCAGTAATTTTTACAGATAGAACTTTGGGCGAATCGAAAATGAATAATTCAATCATTTCGGAAGCTGTTTTTGGAATTATAAAAATGCGTTTCAAAGGATTACCTAAAAGAGGATAGCGTTAATAAAGTAATTAAGTGTAATAATAAAATCATAAATATGAGTACTGTACTTATAAAAAAAGCAAAAGTAGTAAATGAGGGTATAACAAAAGTGTTAGATGTGCTTATTGAAGGAGAAAAAATTTCCAGTATTGAAAAAAACATAGAAAATTATTCGGAAAACACATTGGTTATTGATGCGCAAGACAAGTTTTTAATTCCAGGTGTAATTGATGATCAAGTACACTTTCGTGAACCTGGTCTTACGCATAAGGCTGATATAGCTTCAGAATCACGTGCAGCTGTTGCTGGAGGAATCACATCTTATATTGAAATGCCCAATACAATACCACAAGCAACTACACAGGATGTATTAGAAGATAAATTTAAAATTGCAGCTAAAAATTCCTATGCCAACTATTCGTTTATGTTTGGAGGCACAAATGATAATTTAGAAGAACTTATAAAAACAGATGCTAAAAATGTTGCTGGTATAAAATTATTTTTAGGTTCGTCGACCGGTAGTATGTTGGTAGATAATGAAAAAGTTTTAGAAAAAATATTTTCTTCTACAAAAATGTTAATAGCGGTACACTGTGAGGATGAGTACACTATAATAAATAATTTAGAAAAAAACCTTGCCATATATGGTGAAGATATACCTATAGAATTGCATCCAAAAATTCGAAGTGAAGAAGCTTGTTATATCTCTTCCTCTAAAGCAATTGCCTTGGCAAAAAAAACGGGAGCCAGATTACACGTATTCCATTTGTCTACAGAGAAAGAAACCAATTTATTTACGAATAAAATTCCCCTAGAGGAAAAACAAATTACTGCAGAAGTTTGTGTACATCATTTATGGTTCGATGAAAGTGACTATAAAGATAAAGGGAATTTGATTAAGTGGAATCCAGCTGTAAAAACAGCAAAAGACAAGGCTGGATTATGGAAGGCATTACTAGATGATAGGTTGGATATAATTGCAACTGACCACGCGCCGCATACATTTGCAGAAAAACAAAATGTTTACACCAAAGCACCAAGTGGAGGTCCTTTGGTACAACACGGCTTATTGGCTATGTTTGAAGCTGTTAAAAACAATCAATTTTCTATTGAAAAGATGGTAGAAAAAATGTGCCACAACCCCGCTAAAATATTCAAAATTGAAAAAAGAGGCTTTATTAAGAAAGGTTTTTTTGCTGATTTGGTATTGATTGACACCAATAAAACCCAAGTAGTCAGCAAAGAAAATATTTTATACAAATGTGGTTGGTCCCCTTTTGAAGGAACTAAATTCCACTCAACCATAAGTCATACTTTTGTAAATGGAAATTTAATATATAATCAAGGTAAATTTAATGATAGTATTAAAGGACAAAGATTAGTTTTTAATAGATAATGAAAAGAATAATTTATATAGTTTTTATTATATTTTTAGTGGCATGTGATAGCAAGATAAAATATAAAAAACCAGAGGATTTGATTCCTAAAAATCAGATGATCGATTTATTATACGACATGCATTTGGCCAACGGCGCAACCAGCGTAAAAACACCAGAATTTGATAAAGGAACTAAATATATGTCATTGGTATATGAAAAATATAAAATTGACAGCACTCAATTTGCTTTAAGTAACACATATTATATTGCAAATATTGATGAATATGAAGAAATTTTTATAGAAGTGGAGCGAAGGTTAAAAATATTAAAAAATAAATATGAAGCAAAAAGAGATACATTTTTTAAGAGGGAAATCAAATCAGATAAATTAAAAAAATCTCTTGATAAATATATGAAAAAAGCAGAGTAGTAGAATATTTAGGTTTGATTAAAATTTCTACCAATTTCTAAAATAACCGTATCTATTTTTTCAAATTTATAATGTATTGCTGAATTTAACTTTTTTGAAGTATAATATTTTTTTGTTTGTGATGCATTGGCGGAGCTTTTAGTAAGTAGAGGTGATTTTCTAAAAAGCTTGCTTTTAATCCAATCTAATCGCCAGATTAAACCACTTAAAAATTTAGAAACTTTAATCTTAGGCCTCTTTTTATGCAATACATCTGCAATTTTATTAAATATTTCTTTAAATGATAAGTTTGCTGAGATTAAAATAAATCGTTCATTTTTAATATTGCTGTGCATCAATGTAAGCATGACTTGAACCACATCTTTAACACCTACAAAACCAGTTACTCCTTCAGTATAAAAATTAAAACCATTGTTAATTTTAGTAAATAAATTACTAGATCCTTTGTGCCAAAATCCAGAGCCTAAAATGACTCCTGGGTTAACAATTACAACCGGTATACCTTCTTGTGACGCTCTCCAAACCTCCATTTCACCACCGTATTTAGTTATGGCATAGCCACTTTTTTGCACAGCACTATTCCAGTTTTCCGACTCATCAATTGCCTGATTTTTTATATTTTTTTCTATGGCCGCGATTGAACTTACATAACAAAGTTTATCCACCTTATTCGATATACATAAATTTACAATATTGGTTGTGCCTTCAATGTTTACCTTGCGCATTTTTTTGTAATAAGCAGGGTCAAATGAAACAAACGCCGCACAATGATAAACCTGTCTAACGTTTATAAATGCATGTTCTAAAGCAGGAATATTGTTGAGATCAGCTAAAACCCAATTAATTTTGTTAAAAACCGCATCAAAATCAGAGGTATAATAACTAAAAACCTTTTTAACCACAGTTAAATCACTTGTTTTTTGATGAATTGCCTTGATGCTATTTTCTTCTTGTAACAAATGATATAATAAATGCGAACCAACCAAACCCGTACCACCAGTTACTAATATCATATAGCGAAAATAATTAATACGATTGTAAAATTTTAATTAGAGGCAATATATTTAAAATATAAAGTTTATTTGCTATTTGAACCCATTAAAAAGTTTCTTTTTTATCTTTGATGAAATTTTTAATAATGACAAAGAATTTTGTAAAAGAATTAAGTTGGCGCGGACTTATACATGATATAATGCCAGGAACAGAAGAACAATTGCAAAAAGAACCAACAACTGCATATATTGGATTTGACCCAACGGCTGATTCTTTACATATTGGTAGTTTGGTACAAATTATTTTATTGATGCACTTTCAAAAAGCTGGTCATACTCCAATTGCATTGGTAGGTGGGGCCACAGGTATGATTGGAGACCCCTCAGGAAAATCAAATGAAAGAAATTTATTAGACGAAGAAACCTTGAATAAAAATGTTGCCGGTGTGAAAATGACCTTAGAGAGATTTATTGATTTCTCTAACGAAATTAATAATGCTGCAGAAATGGTAAACAATTATGACTGGATGAAAAACCTTTCGTTTTTAGATTTTATTAGAGATATAGGTAAGCATATTACCGTCAATTATATGATGGCTAAAGATTCGGTTAAAAACCGCATCAATGCGGAATCGAAAGAAGGAATGAGTTTTACCGAATTTACTTATCAATTGGTTCAAGGATTTGATTTTTTACATTTATACACGCATAAAAATTGCAAATTACAAATAGGAGGTAGCGACCAATGGGGTAATATAACCACTGGTACTGAGCTGATTAGACGTAAAGTTCAAGGCAAGGCCTTTGCATTGACAAGTCCTTTGATTAAAAAAGCAGATGGTTCTAAATTTGGTAAAACCGAAGGAGGAAATATTTGGCTAGATGCCAAAAGAACCTCACCATATAAATTTTACCAGTATTGGTTAAATGCAAGCGATATCGATTCTGAAAACTATATTAAAATATTTACTTTTTTAGATCAGGAAAATGTTGATAAATTGATAATTGAGCATAAGGAAGCACCACATTTACGTATTTTACAAAAAAGAGTTGGTGAAGAAGTTACCACCATGACTCATGGTAAAGAGGCCTATGAAAATGCAGTAAAAGCCTCGGTTATTTTGTTTGGAAGATCAACAGCGAGTGATTTAAAAATATTGGATGAACAGACTTTTTTAGATGTTTTTGAAGGGGTTCCTCAAAGGGAAATAACTAGAGAAGGTTTACAAAACGGTATAGGTATTGTTGCAGCTTTGAATGAAAAATCGGGTTTTTTAAAATCGAATGGAGAGGCAAGAAGAGCATTAAAAGAAAATTCAATTTCTGTAAATAAAGAAAAAGTAAAAGATGATTTTGTTATTGATACAAAAGATTTGATTGCTGAAAAATTTATTCTATTACAAAGAGGAAAACGCAATTATTTTTTATTAAAAGTAGTTTAATTTATGTGTTTAAAACAAAAAAAAACCTTTTCAAATTTTGAAAAGGTTTTTTTATTGAAAATTGATAAATTACATTCCTATTAGTTTCATAGCCTTTTTTAAAA
Source organism: uncultured Flavobacteriaceae bacterium (assembly GCA_964410265.1). Taxonomy (GTDB): domain Bacteria; phylum Bacteroidota; class Bacteroidia; order Flavobacteriales; family Flavobacteriaceae; genus Lutimonas. The sequence goes on from CAYPHN010000013.1 coordinate 13,623, forward strand.
TATCTGGATTACTCTTTATCCAGTTCATTGCGCTTTTGGTCAATTCAGGATTGTCTAAAATAGCTTTCATTACTTTACCTTTTACACCACTATTCTTTTTAAACAAACCACTTACTGCTGATGCTGTACTTGGATTTGATTTCATAAAATCTAACGCTTGCCCTTGAAAATCTTTATTGGTTAGTAATTGATCTTTAATTTTGGCTTGTACTTCAGGACTGTCAATCATTTGAGCATTGACACTCGTGCTACTTGCTGCTTTTTTAGAAATAGAGTTAAGTGAATTTGTCGAAATTTGAGCTGAAGCAAAATTTACACATGCAACAACCGATAAAATAAAAAATGTTTTTTTCATAATAAAATGTTTTTTTGGTTAATTCGGCAAAGGTAATACTTATTGTATAAAAATATTATTGCAATAAAGTGTTTTTGATATATTTTAAAACCTTCTATTTTGCATAGATTTATTTCACCCTACTTATGGTCAAACCATCACGAATAGGCAGTAATACGGTTTCAATGCGGTCATCATTATTTAAGAGTTTATTGTAGGCAATTAATGCCAAGGTATCTTCATCGTTAGGGTAGGGCGTTTCTGTTACTTTACCACTCCACAAAATATTATCCGATAAGATCACTCCTCCTTTATTCATTTTATCGATTACGGCATGAAAATAATTGGTATAATTGGCCTTGTCTGCATCAATAAATACCAAATCGAATTTTACATCTAAAGTTTGAATAATGTTCAAAGCATTACCTAATATAGGTTTGATATTATTTTTATAACTAGATTTGTTGAAATATTTACTTTGTAAATCAGCCAATTCTTCATTGTGATCAATGGTGTACAGAACTCCATTTTTTTGCAAACCTTCGGCCAAACATAAAGCGGAATAACCCGTATAGGTGCCAATTTCTAATATGTTATTAGGTTGTATTAATTTTGAAATCATAGATAAAACTCTTCCTTGAAAATGACCACTTAACATTCTAGGAATCAATGCTTTTTGCCATGTTTCTTTGTTGAGTTGTCTCAGTAGTTCTGGCTCCTTTTGTGTATGTTCATTGACATAATTACTTATTTTTTCTGAAATAAATTCCATAATAATATTTTTTTGATTATAAAACAGGGGCAAATAAACGAGCTATGGAAGAAATTATTTTTACATACCATTTTCTATTTTTAAGTTCTTCGATTTTTAATTTATAGGTGTTTAATAAATCGTTTTCAAACTGTTTTTTTAATTCACCAGCAATAGTTTCGTCAATAATAAAAGCATTAACTTCAGCATTTAAATTAAAGCTTCTATGATCCATATTCGTACTGCCAATGGTGCAAATGCAATTATCTATAACCATAGTTTTCGCATGCATCATTCCTTTGGTATAATAAAAAACTTCTACGCCGCTTTCAAGTAAGCTTTTTAAATAAGTCTGACTTGCATAATATGCGATTCGGATATCGGGTTTTTTAGGAATTATAATTTTAATTTTAACACCGCTTTTTGCAGTTATTTTTATAGCGTTTAGTATGGTTTCATTGGGTAAAAAGTAAGGAGTTGTGATTAAAATTTCTTTTCTCGCATTGGTAATCATACCGAAAAAAGCTTCCATTATACTCGGGTTATTACTGCTATAATCGCTGCCTAAAACACTCGTTGCAATTTTTGATTCGATCTTATTAACACCAGTGTAAAGGATGTCATTAAAATTAATTTTTTGCTGACTAACAAAATACCAGTCACTTATAAAAATATATTGTAAATCTAAAACTGCTTGGCCTTTTAAAAGTAAGTGAGTATCCCTCCAATATAATTTATTTTTATTAGGATTGATATATTTATCACTAATATTAATACCCCCTAAAAACCCTATTTCATTGTCAATAATTACAATTTTTCTATGGTTTCTATAATTTGCCTTATGTGCCAATCTTGAGAAAAGCACAGGCATGTACGGATAAACTTCAACATTGCTTTCCTTTAATTTACGAATACTATTTTTTGATATAGAACTACCAACATCATCAAAAATCATTTTTACACTAATCCCTTCTGATGCTTTTTTACATAAAATATTGATAATTTCAGTACCAATATCATCATCATTAAAAATATAATATTCAACATGAATGTTTTTTTTAGCTTTATTTAGTTCATTGATTAGAACAGGAAATTTACTTTCACCGTTTATCAATAATTCTACTGAATTTTCTAAGGTAAATCGTACTTGTTCAATATTGTAAAAAAGGGTAGGTAATTTAATATTATTCCCAATTTTTAAATTTTCAGGAGAGATTTGATGTTTTTCATTTAAGGTGTGCAAATACACGTTGTTAAAATATCTTTTTTTAGTGTAGATCTTTTTTTTTTGATATTGCACGCCAAGCAAGAAATAGATAAGAATTCCAATTACTGGGAAAAGAAGAATTAAAAAAATATAAGCAAAAGATTTTTCAGGTTTTTTATTATCTATAATAATTAGAAAAATTAAAACACTTACAAATACATAATAGCTTATAAAAATAAAGGGCTTTAAATTGTCAAAAAAATCCATAAAAGGTGTGTTATTTCTTTGTCAAAGATAAATAAAAGCGGCTTTGAATTTTAAAAGTCGCTTTTATTAAATTATTTCACTTATTATAAGCGGAATGTTAGCTGGCTATAATTAAGTTTCTTTGAAATTATTATTGTTGATATTTGTAAACAGTTTATTGTGAATAAAATTAAATTCACAAACTTAACTATTTCAAATCTTCACCGTCTAAATTCGGCTTGCAAGTATGATAATTACAATGATTTTAAAGACTTTTTTAAACTTTTTGTGGATATTAGTGCAAAACAGTGTTAAATTTATGATATAATTAGTGGTTTAAAAATGGGAAATTTATAAGAATATCGTTATTTTTGATTAAAATTAATGACGATAAATTATGAACTATAATTTGTTTAAAAAAATGTCAATTGCAGTTTTTTTGATTACAGTCGCTGCTTTTATTTATATAATTTACGCTTCAAAAATGCCGTCTTATTTATCAAATGATCCTAAAGCATGTATAAACTGCCATGTTATGAATACACAATATGCTACTTGGCAGCATAGTGCTCATGGAGCGGCAGGAGTTACGTGTATATCCTGTCATTTACCTACAGATAGTTTTATAGAGAAATACAAAGCTAAAACGATTGATGGTTGGAATCACTCGGTAGCTTTTACAAATAACTCTTACGATCAAGCTATGAAAATTAGCGATTATGGCGCAGAAAGAGTTCAGAAAAATTGTATTTCTTGTCATAGTAGTTTAGTTACTACCTTGGTTTCTAATGCGAATAAATATCACAATTTTAAAGATTCAAATGTTTTAAGTGGTAGAAAATGTTGGGATTGTCATAAAACAGTGCCACACGGCAAAGTTAGAGGGATATCAACAACGCCATTTAATTTAGGTGTGAAAGAAGTTAAATAATACTATTTTAAATAATTAATGATGAAAAAAAAGAAAATCAATTACAAATTTTTACTTATTGCATCGTTAATAGCATTAATCCCTATTGTGCTTTTAACAAGTAGTATTAAAGACAGGGAGCAAGAAAGGGTTGATTTAAATCTCACTCCAGAAATTGCTCATGTTGATAGAGCAGAAAATGAAAAATGGGCAAGATATTATCCAAGGCAATACGGTTCTTGGTTAAAAACCAAAGAAGGGGCTACTATTACAGATATGCTTGAAGATAAGTCGCAACTAGCGGTATTGTTTGCTGGTTATGGTTTTGCAAAAGATTATAATGCACCAAGAGGTCACTTTTATGCCGTGCAGGACAATACCAATACTTTAAGAACAGGTGCTCCGGTAGATGGTGAAACGGGTCCGATGCCAACAGCATGTTGGACTTGTAAATCTCCAGATGTACCAAGAATGATAGAAGATGATGGTGAATTAGAGTTTTTTACAGGGAAATGGGCAAAGTACGGAAGTGAAATTAAAAACTCCATTGGCTGTTATAACTGTCATGATAATAAAACGGCAGAATTAGCAATGCACGTTCCGCATTTAAATAGAGCTTTAATTGCAGCAGGATTGCCAACATTTGAAGAATCTACACATCAGGTAAAAAGAAATTTGGTTTGTGCGCAATGTCATTCGGAATACTATTTTAAGAAAGAAAAGTGGATCGATAAAGACGGCATTGAAAAAATAGCAAAAGTGGTAACTTTTCCATGGCAAAATGGTTTAACCGCAGAAGGTGCAGAAAAGTATTATGATAAAGTAGGGCATACTGATTTTGAAAATAAAATATCTAAAGTTCCAGTATTGAAAGCGCAACATCCAGGGTATGAGTTATTCACAACGGGTATTCATGGGCAAAAAGGAGTTTCTTGTGCAGATTGTCATATGCCATATACGCAGGAAGGCTCTGTTAAATATTCAGACCATCAGTTGCAAAACCCGTTAATGACCATGGATAGGTCTTGTATGCCTTGTCATAGAGAAAGTGAGGATAAATTACGAAATATTGTACATCAAAAATTTGTAAGAAAAGATGAATTGCATGAATTAGCGATGGATAATTTAGCCAAAGCACATTTAGAAATTGCTAAAGCAATGGAGGTTGGTGCCAATGACGAAGAATTAAAATCAGTAAGAGATTTAGTTAGAAAGGGACAATGGAGATGGGATTATGCAGTGGCATCTCACCCATCATTCTTCCATGCTCCCGAAGAAACCTTAAGGTTATTATCAGTTGCCAATGACTTTGCAATGCAAGCAAGAATTGAAATCGTTGGTATTTTGGCTAAAAAAGATGTTTGGAATTATACAGCCCCAGATTTTGATACCAAAGAAAATGCACAAAAATTAGCAGGTGTTCCATTACTAAAATTAGTGGAAGAAAAATTAAAATTCAAAAAAACCTTAGAAAAAGAATGGAATAGACAAGCCGTTGAAAAAGGAAACTGGTCTAAGGAAGTAATGGAATATATAGAGGAATTAGATGAATTTGCTTCCTATAAAATAAAATAACAATTCAATATATTTACAAACAAATATTTTAGTAGAATGCTAAAAAATAGAAAAACCCACTTTAAAAGTGGGCTTTTCTTAGTTTGGAAGTTATTTGTAAAGCTCGCTTTCAACGTAAAGTAAGCAATCGTTGTAATACCAATTTATATATTTATGCGACATTAGATCTTAAAATTGGTATTGTTACAATACGCTTTGAAACTAAAACAGACAGTTCAAAATCATACTATTATTTTTTTGAAGATTATTACTACACACAAACATGAATATGATATATAAAATAATGAGTTCTTATATAACAATGTTTGTATTGTTGTTTGTATTGGCCATTACCGCCGCTTATGGTACATTTTTAGAAAATGATTTTGGCAATATATATGCTAGAGAACAGATTTATGTAAGTTGGTGGTATCAATCACTTCTTTTTATTGCCGCTACCAATTTGGGATTGGTTTTTTTAAAACACAGAATTAAATTGTTAAGACCTAGTTCCATATTTCATTTTTCATTTGTTATTATTTTGATAGGCGCTTTTATAACGCACCATTTTGGTATTGATGGCATGATGAGCATTCGGGAAGGAGAAAAATCAAATACAATACAGATTGGAAACACAACTTTAACAACACCATTTCAAATACAATTGAATGATTTTGAATTAATAAGGTACCCTGGAAGTAGAGCTCCTTCGGAGTTTAAATCTAATGTAACCGTTTATACTAAAAATAAGCAGTTTGATGCTGAAATATACATGAATAACACACTTACTGTGGATGGCTATAAATTTTTTCAATCCTCTTATGATGAAGATGAAAAAGGGACAGTTCTTTCAGTAAACAAAGACCCCGGAGTCTCAATAACATATGTTGGTTACGGCATCCTTTTTTTATCCTTAATTCTTACTTTATTTGATGAAAAATCTCGTTTTCGGTTTTTGATTCGTGAAATTAAAAGAATGCCAATGGCTTTAATTTTATTTATAACTTTTGCGCTTTTTAATAGTGCCGAAATTTTTTCGCAAGAAATAAAACGCAGCGATTATTTAGAAAGTTATTTGTTAGAACATAAAAATAACTCCAAAGAAATTGCAAAAGAATTTGGACGTTTAATAGTGCAAGGCCCCACAGGAAGAATGAAGCCTTTGGATACCCAAAATCGTGAAATTTTAAACAAATTAACAGGGAAAAGTACTTGGAACGGACTAACTGCCAATCAAGTAATTTTAGGAATGTTTTCTCGACCAGAGTTGTGGAAAAACGCCGATATTATTAGAGTTCAAACGCCCAAACTACGAAATTTATTGGGCGTTTCACCCAATCAAAAACTAGTACCTTTTTCGGTTTTTTTTGATGAAAACAACAAATTTAAGTTAACAAAAGAAACAAATGCAGCGAACAAACTTCCACCTTTTAAAAGAGGAACCTTCGAAAGAGATATTATTCAAGTAGATGAATTGCTAAATATTGCGTTTATGTCTCAAAGAGGCATGTTATTAAAAATATTTCCGAAGCCGAATGATATTGCCAATACTTGGGCAGATATGCCTACAATGTTTCTAGAAATGGAAAACTCTAGGCTAAAACGAAATACTGCAACCATGCTGGATGTGATTTTTAGTAGAGATTATAACAAGGCACAAATCTATATAGACAGTATTAGTAAATACCAGCATGAATTTGGCAAGAACGTAATGCCATCACAAAAAAAAATAGAAGTAGAATTATGGTACAATAAAAGTGCTTTGTTTATCAAACTTTCCATAGGTTATATCTTTTTAGGATTGTTGATGCTTGTATATAGTATAGTCTCTATGTTTTACAATCGAATGATTCATAAAAAAGTAAAGACCCTATTTTTAAGCATCGTAAGCATCTTCTTTTTAATACATACCATTGGTATTGCGCTACGATGGTATATTGGTGGGTATGCACCAATAAGCAACACCTACGAAACAATGATTTACATTGCATATTCATCCATTTTTTCAGGATTAGTCTTTTTTAGAAAATCCAACATTGCACTTGGTTCTTCTTTAATATTGGCAGGTATATTTATTTTTGCAGCTTATTTAGGTGAAATAAACCCACAAATAACAAGCCTTGTTCCTGTTTTGAAATCATATTGGTTAAGTATTCATGTTTCGGTAATAACAGCAAGTTATGGTTTCTTTGGAATGTCTGCTGTATTAGGTATTGTAACCTTATTTATTTTTATTATTAAAAGTGAGCAAAGACCTCATTTAGACAAACACATAAAAAATTTAACTTATATAAATGAAGCGACGCTTATTCTAGCAATTGTATTGTTAACTATTGGCAATTTTTTAGGAGGAATTTGGGCAAATGAATCCTGGGGAAGATATTGGGGGTGGGATCCAAAGGAAACATGGACTTATATTTCCATACTCATTTATACAATAGTTTTGCATTTGCGACTGGTGAAAAAGATATATTCACCTTATTTATTTAATGTAAGTAGTGTGCTTGCTTTTTATTCCATTTTAATGACCTATTACGGTGTTAATTTTTACCTTTCAGGTATGCATTCTTATGCAACTGGAGACCCTGTGGCGATTCCTGCTTGGGTTTATATTACTTTAGCAGCAATTACAATTTTGATGATTTTAGCCTATCGTAATCGAAAACTAAATTTAAAATAAAATGAAACGAGCATGCTAAAATGTTTATCACCTAAGTGGATTACAATTAGCGAACAGCATGTGACCGTTAAAAAATAATAAATATCGACAAATGAAAAATATATATTTATTAGTGCTTTTACTTTCTGTGATTTTTAGCAGTTGTAAAGATAAAAGGTCAGAATACATACCAATGAACAATATGTTGAACCCACATAATACGGAGGTTGATGTTAACAAGCCTTATTACCAGGGCATTGTATTAGAAAAGCTAGAAGCCGGCGCTTATTCTTATTTAAAAATTGATGAATTTATTGAAGGTCATAAGGATACGGATAGCCATAATCATAAGTTTTGGATAGCGGTGAATAAATCGCCTGCAAAAGTTGGCGATGAAGTTCGATTTCAAAAAGAATTGGTTACCAAAGACTTTAAAAGTGAGGTGTTAAAAAAAACTTTTGAGCATTTAATGTTTGCAAGTAATTTACAATACAGAGTGAAAAAATAAAAAAGAGAGGAGTATTTTAAATAGAATTTTTCTAATTTGGTTTAATAACCGATATCTTTAGTGTCAATTTTCCCTCCTAAAATCCTTCTTTTTATAATTAAATAAACAACAACAAATATTATTGCAATAATAATCCATCCAATAGTCATAGATAAAGGGTTTTCTTTCGAAGTGTTGAATATGGTTAAGGATTTGTTTAGACTATTCGTAGAAGGTAAAACTTTCGGAAAAATAGATGCTAAAGTAGTTGTAACTCCCGCAAGTAATATGATGCTGGAAAGAATAAAGCCGGTCGAATTATTTTCAAAACTTCGAACAAAAAACATTCCAATCAACCCCGCAAAATAAAGCGTAGGAAAAATACCAAAAACAGGTTTTACGGCAAAGTTATTTATGGCATCAGGATTTATATTTAACCAAAAAATTAAAGAAATAACAGTTAGAATACAAAGCGTAATATTTAATTTTAAAATTAAGGACTTAAGTTGGTTGTTTATGCTAGCGCTGGTTTTAAAAACAATCCAATTTGCACCATGAATTGCCAATGTTACAACAGAAACAATGCCAATAAGAATGGTAAACCAATCTAAAAGTCCAGGGTGTATTGTCATTGGTGAAAAACTCGCATCCCAAAACGGTAATATAAAATAATTTTTTTCTAAAGTAAATATACCAAGTTCAATGCCTCCTAAATTTACACCTCGAATAATATTCCCTAGTGCAACTCCAAAAAAGAATGCTAGTAGTAAGCTCGATAATCCAAATGCTTTATACCAAATATTTTTAAGGGCAGAAGAGGTGAACTTGCTTCTTAATCTCAAACCAACAGCTCTTAAAACAATAAGGATAACAATGATTATTAAATAAATGTAAAACCCTTTAAAGGCCGAATCAAATAATAATGGAAATGCAACCGACAATAAAACTACCCCAGCGATTAACCAAACCTCTTTAATTACCCAAAACTCACCTGAAGATCTAGCAATTACATTTTTATCGCTTTCTGTTTTTGCGAAAAAGAGATGAATAATACCTGTGCCATAAGCATAACCACTCAAAATAAAAAACACCCCAAAAATAATTGCTATAATTACATGCCAAAAAACTTCCATACTTAAATTTTAAAAAAGACTTGTAGGTTTTAATAAAATTTTAAACTCATATTAAACACCTCACCATTGTTATAGAATATACGAAATGAACCTTGCTGTTAATTCAAGATAAAAATAACGAATATATCTTAAAAAACATCTTGTAAATTGTAGTTTTATTTAGGAAAGAATAAGTTTTTAAAAGCTAGAGTTGCTTAAGCTCTAGAGATAAGT
>CAYPHN010000014.1:0-23009 GCA_964410265.1 uncultured Flavobacteriaceae bacterium
TGCAGGATGCGATAAACAAAGAAGCTATAATTGCATAATAAATTACTTTTACTTTCATAAGTTAATGTTTTTGTGTTTTAAAAAGAATGATGTAATATATAAAAATAATAATGAATAACACTATTTCGTTACAATGTAACTTGACAATTGACAAAGCTTAAAGAAAGTCAATTAGAATTCTCTATATTTGCTAACCTAAAAATATTATTCAATTCAATTTCTATGATTTTTCTTACCACTTGGCATACATTCTTTACTGATTTTGTTGGTCCATGGCCGTGGTATGTTGGTGGTACTGCAATTTCTTTTGTCATGTTATTACTAATGTACTTTGGAAAAGGGTTTGGAGTATCTGAAAGTATGAGAACAATATGTTCTGGCTTAGGAGCGGGAAAATATGTTTCTTTCTTTGACTATGACTGGAAAGCGCAATCATGGAATTTAGTTTTTGTAGCTGGTTGTATGGTTGGTGGATTTATTTCTATACATTATTTAATAGATGATTTTGCTGTGCAAATTAATTCAGACCTAATTATGGAATTGAAAGAGTACGGAATTAATAAAGCTGGGACAGAATATGTCCCCACAGAAATTTATGGATGGGAAAATGTATTAACACTGCGTTCATTGGTATTTTTAATTGGTGGTGGTTTTTTAATCGGTTTCGGTTCTCGTTATGCTGGTGGTTGTACATCTGGACATGCCATTAGCGGATTGAGTAATTTACAGCCAGCTTCACTAGTTGCAGTAATCAGTTTTTTTATAGGAGGCTTGATAATGACATACTTATTTCTTCCTCATCTGTTAAAACTTTAAATTCTAGTAATGGTAAAATATATCAAATTTTTTATAATCGGGATTTTTTTTGGTATTGCTGCGGCAAAATCTGAATTTCTATCCTGGTATCGAATTTATGAAATGTTTCGATTTAAATCGTTTCATATGTTTGGTGTTATCGGAACAGCTGTAGTATTAGGTATAATAATGGTCTGGATTTTTAAACGCTACAATATTCGAGATACACAAAGACAAACAATTATACATATGCCTAAACAAACAACCTATTATCGTTACATTTTTGGAGGTATTATTTTCGGTTTAGGCTGGGCAATGACAGGCGCTTGTCCCGGGCCATTATATATTCTTATTGGCTCAGGAGTTCATACATTAATTATCACATTGATCAGTGCTTTGCTTGGTACGTTTGTTTACGGATTGATTAAACATAAATTACCTCATTAAATATTAATTAAATAAAAAGAAATGTCAAAAAAATTCCAAGTAGTAGTAATAGGCGGAGGAACAGGAGGAATCATGGTTGCCGCACAACTATTAAGAAAAGACAGCTCGTTGAGCGTAGCATTAATTGAACCATCTGAAAAACATCACTATCAACCAGCATATTCCTTAGTTGGGGCAGGAACATACAATTTAGAGAATACCATTCATTCTGAAGCATCTGTTATGCCGAAAAAAGCTACATGGATTAAAAAATATGCAAAAGAATTAAAGCCGACAGATAATAAAATTATTCTTGCCGATGGTGAAGAAATTTCTTACGACTATCTTGTCGTTACCCCTGGGTTGGTTAACAATTATGATTTAGTAGAGGGTCTTACCGAAGCAATGAAAAAAGAAAATGTAGTTAGTAATTATGTTGATTCAGAAAAAACTTGGAAAGCTTTACAAGCTTTTGATGGTGGAAATGCATTATTTACTCAACCTACAACACCTATTAAATGTCCCGGAGCACCACAAAAAGCAATGTATATGAGTTCTGATTATCTACAAAATAAAAAGAAAATTGGTGATAAAACCAATATAATTTTTGCTACCAATGGTAGTGTTATTTTTGGTGTGAAAGAATTTCGAACAGGATTAGAAAATGCACTAAAAGAATACGATATTACGCAATATTACAAGCATAATTTAGTAAAAGTAGATGGCGATAAACAATTGGTGTATTATGAAGTAACAGGTACGGAAGGTGCTGTTGTAAATGATAAAAACAATGTTCCAAAAAGAGAAATAGTTTCCGAGAACCCGTTAACTGTTTCAATTCCGTATGATTTTTTACACCTCGCACCACCGCAACAAGCACCCGATGTAGTAAAGAACTCTCCATTAGTTTACACTGAAGGGCCTGATAAAGGTTGGATGAATATTGATAAACACACGATGCAAAGCCCAATTTACAGTAATGTATTTGGTGTTGGTGATTGCGTTGCATTACCCACTGCAAGAACCGGTGCTGCTATTCGTAAACAAGCACCAATAGTTGTAGACAACATTATATCTCTTATGAAAAATGGAGAAATAGGAACTATGAGCTACTCGGGTTATTCTTCTTGCCCATTAGTTTTAGGTTATGGTAAAATGTTATTGGCCGAATTTAAATATGATAGTGTAAGGGATACCGATCCGATGATAAAACCTTTTGTTGATACAACAAAACCAGGTTGGCTAATGTGGATTCTAAAAAAATTCGGATTGCCATTTTTATATTGGAACATGATGATGAAAGGAAGAATGTAAGTAATTATAATTTATTGAATTAATAATTAGAATTATGAAGAGAATATTAGTCCCAACAGATTTTTCAGAATGTGCACTTAATGCGCTAAAACAAGCGGCAGAAATTGCAAAAAAAAGTGGTGCATTTATCGATTTGGTACATGTTGCATTAACGGATGGATTAACAAACCACCAAGAAGAATTTGATAAATTATCAAATAATAATTTTCTAGAAGGTGTAGCGTTAAAAGAGCATTTTTTATCGGGCGTAGAAATAAAGGAGATATTAGAAATCGATATATTAAAAAATCCAGATTTAATAATTATGGGTACCCACGGAACAAGTAACTGGAAAGAAGACGCTTTGGGTTCTAATGCTGCTAATATTATTTTGTCAGCCAAAGTACCTGTTTTAGTAATCAAAACCAATCAAACAGTTCATCTAAAAAATGTGGTGTTCGCTTCATCTTTTAATTCAGAAACAATCCACTCATTTGGAGAGTTAAAAAAATTCATACAACAAAAAGATACTACCATACATTTATTGTTTGTTATTATACCTTCCTTTTTTAGCACAACTGATGCTGCAGAGTCCAAAATGGAAACTTTTGCAAAAAATGTTGGTTTGGAAAACTACAGCCTAAATATTTACAATGATAAAACAGTAGAAGATGGTATTCATCATTTTTCTAAAAAAATTAATGCAGATTTAATTGCAATGGAAACTCATGGAAGATCAGGTTTAGCACATTTTTTTAGTGGAAGTATTACAGAAGATGTTGTTAACCATGCTAAATTACCTGTGCTTAGCACTCGTATAAGGTTATAAAAGTAATTGAGTATAAACTACTTATCTAAATCCTTAATAACTTCAACAAGTTCTTTGTATAAAATAGGAGCGGTATCTGGCCCCAACGAATTCCCTTCCCCATAGGTGTCTCTTTTATCGTGATATAAATAAGGTAATTCTACGTCCCATTCACTTTTAGGAATGATATACCCAATTTCATCATTTGATAAACCCAAATAAAATTTATATTTGTCTTTGATAATTTCCTGAATAGGAGGGATCTCTAAGGGCTGAATATCAAAGTCTCTACCTTTTGGAGCTTCAATACCACCAAAAACAATTTCAGGATATATTTCCCCTGGAATGCTTAAAAACATGGCTGGCCCTATTCTTATAGCCCCTACTTCAGATCTTATTTTAAATAGTTCTGGTAAACCTCTTCTAATCAATCCAATACTACTAGCAAAAATAAAAGTATTATTTTTTAAAGGCAAGTTAATTGTTTTGGCTCTTAAAGAGATATTGGTTTTTAGAATGGTATCGCCTTTCGTTTTTAAGGCATTTAAAGATAATAAGGCGATTTGATCTCCAATGGCTTTTGCTTTGGCAAATGTTGGTTTGGCATATACGGTATCTTTAAATGGGTCGGGAATAGATATACTTGGGTGAGGAGCCATAAGTCCACCAATAACGCCCGTAAAATAAACACATACACCTCCTAGGCCTTCTTGAACTAATTCTCCGTCATTATAAACGCCTTTTTCCAAAGCCTCTCTAATATAGTGGGGAAAATCAGAACTGATTAATAAATTTTCACTCCAAAGTGTTTCAGGGTGATTAGACCAGTTAATAAGGCTACCTAAAGTTGATCCATCATCGGCATCCACCACATGCATTAAATGAATTCCAGTTGCTTTAACTATTGGTTTTCTTGTATCTTTAATATACTTGGCATCTTCACCAGATAGGTCTTCTGCAAATATTAAATGGGCTGGTTTTAAGCTATTTACGGCATCTGTAATCGCCTTTACTGTTTGTGTTTTAACGTATTGCATCGTTTCTGGATCCACACCACTTTTAAAAATACTGCCACCCCAAATACCAACAAGATCGTTACTTTCATGGGTGTGTGTTGAAGAAATCAAGGTATAGTCAATACCTAATTCTTTAGGAATCATATTCCGAATATCTACAACTTCATCATGTAAAAAACCAATGGCATCCAATGATACTAATGCAATTCTTACATTACCATCATCTATTACCATAACTCTGGTCCAAACATCATCGTGTACTCCCTGTGCAGGTTTTTTATTGCTCATTCCTGCAATCCAAAAAGCATCGAATTTTCCATTATTATTTACATCATTAAAAGTATCTCCATCGTCTTTATTGTATGTAAAATCATTGTTTGCATCGTTCCATGTATCAATTATAGTTGGAGTAATTGGCATTTTTGCAAAACCAGCCGAAATTACTTGTGGTGATTTTAAAGCTTTAATATTAAGGTCAATGGAATAGTTTGGGTGACGGTCACGCAAATTATATAGAGAAATGGAAACTATTACAAATACAAGAGCCGAAATTAGAATTACAATTCGTAAAAACCATTTTTTCATAAGTAATTATTTAACCAATTTTTATACAGATAAGTATATGTATTTTTAAGTTAATTTAGAAACATGCGCAATTTCAAAGATAGGCCATTCAACTATTCACCACTTCAAGCATCTTACTCTTAATACATTATAATTTGTCTATTTGGTTAGAAGGATATAAAAGTTATTATCGATTCGAATTGCTGGTTTTTCTACTGTCTTAATTTCTTGCCACCGGGTTGTTGGATGAATCCATTTTTCAACATTATTGATATATACCTTGACAGGAATTTGAAATCCTTTTACAATATTGCTAAACCTATATTTTATCTTATTATCACTAATTCTATACTCCAGTTTAGGTATTTTAATAGTTCTTAAATATTGATCAAAAAATGCACTTAAATTGTAGCCTGAATAACTACTTATATAATTTTCAATTTGATCACTTGACACATTTTTATGATAAAACTCTTTGTTTAATCCTCTTAACATATTCCTAAACTTTTCATCGTCGTTCATGATTTGTCTTATGGTGTGAATCATGGCTGCGCCTTTGATATAAATATCATTAGAACCTCGGTAATTAACTTCGTATTTCCCTATCATTGGTCGGTCATTTTTTACTTTTTTTCTATAACCTATTAGGTATTCATTACCTGCTTTTTTTCCAAAGTGATAGTCTACATATAGCACTTCGCTATAGGTTGTAAAACCTTCATGAATCCACATATCTGCAACATCTTTATTGGTAATATTGTTTGCAAACCACTCATGTCCAGACTCGTGAATAATAATAAAATCAAATTTCAAACCCCAACCGGTACCGCTTAAATCTTTTTTTAAGTACCCATTTTCAAATCCGTTACCATACGTTATAGAGCTTTGATGTTCCATACCTAAATAAGGTGCTTCCACTAATTTATAACTGTCTTTATAAAAAGGGTAGGGGCCAAACCAATATTCAAAGGCCTCGAGCATTTTTGGCACTTGTTGAAATTGCAATTTTGCTTTTACTAAATTTTTTGGTAATACATAATAGTCACAATCTAAATTGCCATTTTCTCCATTGTATATTTCTGAAAAATGAACGTAGTTGGCAATATTTACATTAACAGCATAGCTATTGATGGGGTTTTTAACTTCCCAATGGTAAGTTTTCGTTCCACCATGATTTTCAATGACCTCTTTTAATCTTCCATTAGAAACAGCCATCAAACCTTTTGGAGGGGTGACTTTTATGTTGATACCATTATCGGGCTCATCATATGGATTGTCTTTACAAGGCCACCAAATACTCGCTCCAATACCTTGATTTGAATTGGCGATAAAGTTATTTATAATGCTTTTGTTTTTTTGTGTTTGGGATGAAGAATCTTCCATGTTAGAAACTCTTTTCCATGTAAACCCACCATCCCATGGGGGATTTTTCGCTTCTTTAGGTTTGCCTTGAAAAACAATGGTAAGCGCATTGATGTCACCAATTTTTTGCTTTTTTAATAGATCAATAAAATAGGCATTACCTTCTTTTTTATAGTTTAAATTTTGCTTGTTTTGAGTGATACTTATGATTTGCATTGGGTCTTGTAAATCAATTTGAAGTACTTGTTGATTTTGTAAAACCTCATAACGAACCTTATTGGAACCTGATATATACATGTTTTTCGCATCAACTTTTACCTGAAGATCGTAATGTAATAAATTCCACCAAACTCTTTCTTTTGTTATGCTTCCTCTTAAAGTGTCTTGACGTGTAAACTTTTTATTTTGAGCTATTAACAAGGAGCTACAGCCCAATATAAAAAAAAGAAATAAATGTTTGATCATATCATTTTATTGAATAAAACAAAAATAAGAATTTTAATCGGACAGCAATTATAATTTAAAATTGATATTTTATTTTAGTAAAAATTGTTTCATTGCATCATATGAACTAATAAAAGTAGCTACTTTGGGTTTGTCAATAACCGCTTTAATTTGTTCGGGAAGTGCAATGGTTTTATCTATTACAGATTCTACCACCTCTAAAAACTTAACAGGATGTGCTGTTTCTAAAAATATACCCTGTAGTTCAGATTTGTTTTTTGTGTATTTTTTTAGACCTAGATAACCAACTGCACCATGTGGGTCGGCAATATAACCGCCATTTTTATATATTTTTGACATGGCTTCTTTGGTTTCTTCATCGGTGAAAGAATAGGAACTCAAATCCTCTTTAAGAGAATTAAAATTATTATCATAAATTTTTTGAATGCGAATAAAGTTACTAGGGTCACCAACGTCCATAGCATTTGATATGGTTGCAACAGATTGCATTGGTGTATATTTTTCTGTTTCCATATAATTAGGAACAACTCTATTGGCATTTGTTGCAGCAACAAAATGTGTAATAGGTAGGCCCAGTTTTTTAGCCA
Source organism: uncultured Flavobacteriaceae bacterium (assembly GCA_964410265.1). GTDB lineage: Bacteria > Bacteroidota > Bacteroidia > Flavobacteriales > Flavobacteriaceae > Lutimonas. The sequence goes on from CAYPHN010000014.1 coordinate 7,317, forward strand.
TCATGCCGGCACAGATATTTCCATAATTTCCGCTTGGTATAGAAATTACAATTTCCTTTTGCTTGTTTTTTAATTGTTTGTAAGCAAAAGCGAAATAAAACATTTGCGGTAACCAACGGGCAATATTGATTGAATTGGCCGATGTTAATTGCATTTTATTCGTAATTTCCTTATCTAAAAAAGCAGTTTTTACCATTTTTTGACAATCATCAAAAGTTCCTTCAACTTCTAAGGCTTTAATATTTTTACCTAAAGTTGTTAATTGTTTCTCTTGTACATCGCTAACTTTTCCGCTTGGGTAAAGTATAACCACATTTACACCTTTAACATCTAAAAAACCACTGGCCACTGCACCACCTGTATCTCCGGAGGTGGCTACCAAAACGGTCACTTCATTGTTGTTGTCTTTATTAAAATAAGACAAACAACGAGCCATAAATCTGCCTCCTACATCTTTAAATGCCATCGTGGGACCATGAAAAAGTTCTAAACTAAAAATATTTTCTTCTATTTCAACCAAGGGGAAATCAAAATTTAAAGTATCTGATATAATTGTTTTTAAATCCTTTTCATTAATTTCATCACCAACAAATTGTTTGATCAATTGGTATGCAATTTCATGATTACTATACTGCTCTATATTCTCGAAAAATTCTTTTGGTAAAGGGATTATTTTTTCAGGAAAATACAAGCCTTTATCTGGAGCAATTCCTTGGACAACTGCCTCTTGAAAATTTACTTTTGGAGATTGATTATATAAGCTAAAAAATTTCATATTAAATAAGTATTTAAATTATTTTTATTCCCTGAGTATTAATTTCTGAGATGTAAATATGAAAAGGAATATTGTTTTTTGAATAAACATTATTTATACTATTCGATATATTTTCAGCATCTTGAAGTGTTTTACTAAATGTAAAAATAGAAGGTCCTGATCCTGAAATACCACAACCCAAAGCACCAGATTTTATGGCATTTTGTTTTACAAGATCAAAGTCTGGTATTAATTTAGATCGGTGGGGCTCAACGATAAAATCAGTTAAGGAATCAGCAAAAAGTATATGATCATTGGTGTGTAATGCATGAATCAAAGAGCCGACATTTGCCCATTGTTTTACTGCCAAATCTAAATCAATTTTAGTGGGTAATACTGCTCTTGCATCTGCAGTTCTAATTTCAATTTGTGGATGAATAATGGTTGTATATAATCCGTCTAAAGTTGGTAATTCAATTATTTTTAAGGGATGCGTTGATTTAACTAAAGTGAATCCGCCAAAAATAGCAGGAGCAACATTATCGGCAATTGGCGAGCCACATGCCAGCCTTTCCCCTTCGCAAGCAAAGGCAACCAATTCTGTTTTTGTAAATGGTTTGTTGAGTAATTCATTTAAAGCAAAAACAGCACCTGCTGCACTTGCAGCACTGCTACCAATACCGCTTCCCGGTTTAATGTTTTTATAGATTTCAATTTCAAATCCAAAATCAATTTCGAAATTTAAATGTTCTAATAAAGTCATCGCTGCCACTCCGGCAACATTTTTATCGGTTTCCAAAGGTAAATCTTCTCCTATTATTTTAGTGATCTGTACGCCTTTTGTATTTGATTTTTTTACAATCATCTTATCACCAATAGCCTCAAGGCAACAGCCTAAAACATCAAATCCACAGGAAATATTTGCAATGGTAGCTGGTGAAAATATTTTTATTTCATTCATTTTTTATTTTCTTCTTTTATAACTCAAAACTCATTTATTACCTGTTCTTATTATATCACCAAAAATACCTGAAGCAGTTACATCAGCTCCTGCACCAGCTCCTTTAATAATCAAGGGTTGCTCTTTGTATCGGTTGGTGTAAAACAATACAATGTTATCTTTGCCATCTAAATTATAAAAAGGATGATCTTTGGCAATATGCTGTAAACCTACTTTAGCTTTTCCATTTTTATATTCGGCAACATATTTTAATCTGCAATTTTTTGTGTCGGCATCTTTTCTCAAATTCTCAAAATGATTTGATTGATCTATTAAACTTTCTAAAAAATCCGGAACACTTTTCGCTTCAAGCGATTTTTTTGGTAAAAATGAATCATTTATTATATCATCAAGCTCCATGTGTTGTCCACTTTCTCGCATTAAAATTAATATCTTTCTCATTACATCAACACCGCTTAGGTCAATTCTTGGATCGGGTTCTGTATAGCCCTCAACTCCGGCTTGTTTTACAACATTATAAAATGAATTATCTTCATCAAAATTATTGAAAATAAAATTCAAACTACCGGATAAAACGGCCTGAATTTCGATGATCTCATCACCCGAAGCAATTAAATTATTTAAGGTATCAATGATAGGTAACCCCGCTCCTACATTGGTTTCAAATAAAAATGGAGCATTGTATTTTCGAGATAAATATTTTAAATTTTTATAGTTATCAAATGCCGTAGAGCAAGCAATCTTATTACAAGCTACAACAGCAACACTGTCTTTTAAATATTTCGCATATTGTAAGGGAACGATATCATTAGCTGTATTATCAACAAAAACACTATTTCTCAAATTTAGCTTTTTTACATTTTGATAGAAATTATCTAAATCAGCTTTTTCTCCTTTTTCGGATAATTCTTTGCTCCAATCCAATAAATCTATTCCCTCTCCATTAAAAAGCATTTTTTTTGAATTAGAAATTGCAATAACTCTTATATTCAAACGCAAATGATTCGTCAAATATTCTTGCTGCTGTTTGATTTGTTCGAGTAATTTCCCTCCAACATTTCCAATACCCACAACAAATAAATTAATTTGTTTGATTTGATTTTCAAAAAAGACAGCATGTAGCGTATTCAATGCTTTTTTTACATTTTTTTTGGCTATTACTGCCGAAATATTTTTTTCAGTTGAACCTTGTGCAATCGCTCTAATATTTACGTTATTATTGCCAAGTTCACTAAACATTTTACCGCTAATGCCTTGATGAGACTTCATATTGTCACCAACCAAAGCAATAATTGCCAAATCGTTTTCAATAATTAACGGATTTACTTTATGCTGTAATATTTCAAACTCGAATTGATCGTCAACTGCAATTTTAGCTTTGTCAGTCTCCATACGGTCGATAGCAATACATATGGAATGCTCACTTGAAGCTTGGGTAATAAATTTTATATTGATATTTTCTTGTGCCAGGGCTTCGAACAATCGTTTAGATATTCCTGGAACTCCAATCATACCATTTCCTTCTAAAGTCAATAAAGCAATATTTTCAATATGGCTAATACCTTTTACCGTTGAATTTGAACCGTTTTTATTCTCGGTTATAAGTGTTCCATTATCATTGGCTGCCATCGTATTTTTTATTGCAATAGGTATTTTCTTCTCTAAAACTGGTTGAATTGTAGGTGGATAAATTACTTTTGCCCCAAAATGTGATAATTCCATCGCTTCTTGGTAAGTAATTTGCTCTATCGGTTTGGCTTGTTTTACAAGTTTCGGGTTGGCAGTAAACATACCACTAACATCTGTCCATATTTCTAATATTTCGGCATTTACAGCATTTGCTATTATAGCAGCAGTATAATCAGATCCACCCCTTCCTAAAGTTGTTGTTTCATTTTTGTTGTCAGATGCAATAAACCCAGGTAAAACGGTTATATTTTCTGTATTATCAGAAAAATATTGATGTAAATTTTTATAAGTTTCTTTAAAGTTGATATTGGCATCATTATAATTATTATCTGTTATAATCAATTCTCGGCTGTCTTTAAGGCAGGCAATTAAGCCTTTACTAATCATTGCTTCTGCAATAATATAAGAAGATAAAATTTCACCGGTACTAACTATTTTAGCAGCCGATTTGTCAGACAAATCCTGTAATAAATAAACGCCATTCAAAGTGTTTTTTAAATGGTGTAACTGCTGCATCACAAAATCCTTACAAGTTAATTGTTTGGATTTATCGAGCAATTCCTCAACAGTATCAATATGTATTTTTTGAATATCTTTTATGATTTGAATATAATCTTTACTGCCTGTATTGGCATGATGAGATGCCTTGATCAATAAATTTGTAATACCACTCATGGCAGAAACCACAACGACAGTTTTTTTACTTTTTTTACTTATAATTTGTATTACTTTGTTTATATTTTTTGCCGAACCCACTGAAGTCCCGCCAAATTTTGAAACTATCATTTAATTAATTTTATAAATTTAAATATGCTTTTTGTTTGTTGCAAATCAAATATTTACGGCTTGTAGAATTGATTTTATTGTACGGCTTGAAATATGTTGAATAACCCTAAAGGGTAGTTACTGTGAAAGTAGAAACCATAAGTGTACGGTTTGTATAGATAGTAGATATGTTTGTTATAATTTGAATCACACCGCAAATATAAATTACTTTTTTTAATTGATAACAAAATAAGTAATTTATTTATAAATATTATGAATTAACCATGATAACTTGAATAATTCTTATTTATTATAAAGATTGATAACGATATTTGAAAGAGAATTATCTAATTGAAAAGTTTTCCTAAAGAATTTAAAATATTTCCACTATTTCCTCCACCTGTCATTAATCCTGCTATATCATCAACAGAAAAATCATTATTGTCAAAGCCTTGAATTTTTGAAGCCAAATCTTGTTGTCCGCTGCTATCCCCACCAAGCAAGCTGCCTAATAAATCAGTTATGCCGTTTTGATCGGAAACACCATTACTAGTAGTTTTTTTACCTAAATAGCTCATAATAAATGGCGCTGCAACTTTCATCATATTCATGGCCGAATTCAAATCAATTCCACTAGATTTACTAATAGCACTAGCAGCATTTTTTTCTTGACCTCCAAAAACATTTCCTAAAATATTACCACCATCTTTCATTATATCATCATCAATATTGCTCCCTCCTAAAATACTTCCTAAATTATCTAACATACTACCATTGTGATTTGAGTTTCCTAAAGCCCCTAATAAACCAGCAGCTCCGCTAGAGGAAGACGCATTGTTTTTCATTGCTCCTAAAATTAAAGGCATTGCTGCACCCAAAGCAGATGCCGTGCTAGCTTTGTTCAACCCCATTTGTTGGCTTGCTCCATTGATAAGCTCTTTGCCCATGCTACTATTTAATAAATCTAAAATACTGCTCATAATACTATGAATTATTTAAATTAATAATTTGGTTTGGCTAAAATTACAATTATTATTTTTATATTTCGGGAGAATTAATAACTTATATGAAAAAATTAGCACTGCACTGGAGAATATTGATTGGAATGGTTTTAGGTATACTCGTAGGAGTAATAATGACTACTATTGATGGAGGTAGAGAGATTATTCAAGACTGGATAAAACCTTTTGGCAAAATATTTATCAATGTATTAAAAATGATAGCCATACCTTTGATTTTGGCTGCACTTATTAAAGGAGTATCAGATTTAAAAGATATTTCAAAACTTTCTAAGATGGGAGGTAGAACTATCACTATATATATATTCACTACGTTAATAGCTGTTTCTATAGGTTTATTATTGGTTAATATTATTAAACCAGGTAATTCAATTACTGAAACTACTAGAATAGAAATGGTTGAGAATTATAGCGAGAATACCACCAAATATAAAGAATCAGCTAAAATGCAAAAGGAAAGTGGTCCGTTGCAAGCGCTGGAAGATTTAGTTCCTCAAAACATTTTTGCTGCAGCAACTAGTAATCGTAATATGTTACAAGTTATATTTTTTGCTGTCTTTTTCGGAATAGGATTGATATTAGTACCAGAAAAAAAGGGAGAAACGGTTAAAAAATTCTTTGATGGATTTAATGAAGTAATTTTAAAAATGGTCGATCTAATTATGCTGGCAGCACCATATGGTGTATTTGCGTTGTTAGCAGCATTGGTTGTTGAATCACCCAGTATAGATTTATTTAAAGCATTGGCTTGGTATGCATTAACAGTTGTATTAGGGTTGATGGTTATGATTGTAGTTTACAATCTAATCGTGTTTTTATACACTAAAAAGAAACCCTCTTTTTTTATGAAAGGTATATCGCCTGCTCAATTATTAGCATTTTCAACAAGTTCTAGTGCAGCAACTTTACCAGTAACTATGGAAAGAGTTACTGAACATTTAGGTGTAGAAGAAGAAGTGTCAAGTTTTGTATTGCCTATTGGTGCTACTATTAATATGGACGGTACAAGTTTATATCAAGCAGTAGCAGCGGTTTTTATAGCACAAGCCTTTGGTATGAATTTAGAACTTGGAACTCAACTTGGTATTATTGCCACTGCGACATTAGCCTCTATTGGTAGTGCTGCTGTACCAGGGGCAGGGATGGTAATGTTAGTTGGTGTATTGGGCTATGCAGGAATTCCCGAAGCAGGATTGGCATTAATATTTGCAGTGGACAGACCCTTAGATATGTGTAGAACTATTGTTAATGTTACTGGAGATGCGGCTGTTTCAATGGTGGTGGCTAAATCGGTTGGAAAACTAGGTGAACCACATATAAAAGATTGGGATGATAATTATAAGGTAGAAAGTTGAAAGTATAAAGTTAAAAGTATTTTTACTTACAGTTTAATCTAAAGAATTCCTCGAGGTTCTACCTCGGGGTTTTGCGGAAAGTTTGAAAACCTTAGGTTTTCATCAAACTAAAAATAAACTTTTCCGCTTGATACCTCGATAGCTCTGCTTCGGGGTTGTTCATTGTCAATAGCAAATGGTAAAAAGTAGTTTTTCCGATTGTTTAACCAAGCCAAAAGTTCTTCCCTTTGGGAAGGATTTATGATGGGCGGGCTACCATCTAATCACAACACTCCCCCAAGTAAAACCACTACCGAAAGCAGCCAAAACGACTAGGTCATTGTCTTTGATTTTTCCTTTTTCAAATGCTTCACTCAATGCAATAATAATGGATGCTGCCGTAGTATTACCATATTTCATAATATTATTATAAACCTGATCATCAGATAGTTTAAATTTGTGTTGTACAAATTGAGAAATTCTCAAATTGGCCTGATGGGGGATAAATAGATCGATATCTGACGGACCTAAATTATTCGCAGCCAAACCTTCCATAATCACTTCGCTAAAACGAACTATTGCGTGTTTAAAAACAAAGGTACCATCCATGTATGGATAAAAAGAAATGTCTTCGCCTTTTGAATCTATTATTTCTGGAACCCAATTGTTTATGCTAGGAGATTCAACAATTAATTTGTCGGCGTGTTTGCCTTCACTGTGTAAATGAGAGGATAAGATACCCTTATTATTATCTTTGGTTCTTGATAAGATACACGCCCCAGCACCATCACCAAAAATAACGGAAACACCTCTGCCACGATTTGTTTTATCCAATCCATTAGAATGAAATTCAGCACCAATAACTAAAATATTTTTATACATACCAGTTTTAATAAACTGATCTGCAGTTGATAAGGCATAAACAAATCCAGAACATTGATTTCTTATGTCTATGGCTCCAATGGTATCCATCTCTAACATTTCTTGTATTTGGACACCACAACCTGGGAAAAAATAATCGGGACTTAAAGTTGCAAACACAATAAAATCTATATCATCTTTTGTTAATCCTGCCTTTTTAATAGCAATTTTGGCAGCTTTTGCACCCATTACCGCCGAAGTGTCTTCACTGTTTTTTGGTATCCAATGCCTCTCTTTTATACCTGTTCTTTCTTGTATCCATGCATCATTGGTGTCCATTAAACTGGATAAATCATCATTGGTTACTACGTTTTCTGGCACATAAAAACCAAGTCCGGTTATTTTTGAATTATACATATACAGTGTTCTTTTAATAGTATTAAAGTATTATTTTTTAAAGCGAAATAAGACAAATCAAATATAGGGATTTGTTATGACATGTATTTGAGGAATTTGCAGCAAACTTATTATGTTTCCTGCAAGTAGGGATAACGGTTTACGGTCATTGCGGTTAATTGGAGCGTTGCATATAGACTGATTAGTTACGGATATTTATATAATTATAATTTAAATCATTGTTTAAATGGTATTACAATCAAGTCTTATATTCTTTGTTCTTAAAGCGTAGCGATCTTATATCTTTTATCGGACACGAATATATTATAAATAAAATTGTATAATAGTTTCTGTCATCTTGTCATAAATAAATTTTTGGTATTTATTTTGATTAAATAGCTTTATTCATATTAATAAAATTTAAAAACTAATATAATTATGGCTAAAGGAAAAATTAATGTAGCAGTTGAAAATATATTTCCGTTGATCAAGAAATTTTTATATTATGATCATGAAATATTTTTAAGAGAATTAATCTCCAATGCAACTGATGCAACTTTAAAACTAAATCACCTTGCTTCGATTGGCGAATTTAAGGGAGACCTTGACGATATCAAACTGGAAATAAGAGTTGATAAAGAAGGTAAAAAACTTCATATTATTGATCAAGGTGTAGGAATGACCAAAGAAGAGGTTAAAAAATACATCAATGATATTGCATTTTCAGGTGCTGAAGACTTTTTAGAAAAATACAAAGATGAAAAAAATGATTCAGGAATTATTGGTCATTTCGGTTTAGGTTTCTACTCTTCATTTATGGTTTCAAAAGAGGTTGAAATTTTGACAAAATCTTTTAAAGATGAAGATGCTGTACATTGGATCTGTGATGGTTCTCCTGAGTACAGCTTAAAAAAATCAGATAAAAAGGAAAGAGGAACAGAAATTATTTTGCATATAGATGATGATTCTTTAGAATTTTTGGAAGATAGCAAAATCAACGAATTATTATCTAAGTATAATAAATTTATGCCAATACCTATCAAATTTGGTACTAAAGAGGTAGCAGACCCGAAGCATACGCCAAAAACTACTAAAGACAAAGATGGTAAGGAAACAACGGAAGATCAAAAAATGATAGCCGTTGATAATATTATCAATAACCCTAATCCGGCATGGATAAAACAGCCAAGTGATTTAAAAGATGAAGACTATAAATCATTTTACAGAGAGTTGTATCCAATGCAGTTTGAAGAGCCATTGTTTAATATTCATTTGAATGTTGATTACCCATTTAACCTTACGGGAATTTTGTATTTTCCAAAAATGAAGGCAAATATGGATGTACAAAAAGATAAGATCCAATTGTATCAAAATCAAGTATATGTTACGGATAATGTGGAAGGAATTGTTCCTGAATTCTTACAAATGTTAAGGGGTGTTATAGACTCTCCAGATATTCCTTTGAATGTTTCTCGTAGTTATTTACAAGCGGATGGCGCAGTAAAAAAAATAGCATCTTACATTACCAAAAAGGTAGGTGATAAGTTAAATTCTTTATATAAAAATGATAGAAAAAGTTTTGAGGAGAAATGGAATGATATCAAAATCGTTATTGAATACGGTATGCTTTCTGAACCTAAATTCTTTGAAAAAGCTCAAAAATTTGCTCTATATCCAACAGTAAACGATACCTATTTTACTTTTGAGGAATTGAAAGATAAAATAAAAGCGTCTCAAACTGATAAGGACGGAAATATTGTTGTTTTGTACGCAACAAATAAAGATGCACAACACAGTTTTATTGAAGAAGCAGAAGCAAAAGGATATGAGGTTTTGTTATTGGACTCACCAATAGCATCTCATTTAATCCAGAAATTAGAAGGTGAAAATACAGAGCTGTCTGATAAAAAACATCCAATTAAATTCGCTCGTGTTGATGCTGATTCTATCGATAAATTGATACCGAAAGATGAAAATCAAATTTCAAAATTGAGTGATGAAGATCAGGAGAAATTAAAAGAAATTGTAGAAGAAGTTGTGCCAAAAGATAAGTATACCGTACAATTAGAAGCACTTGATTCAAAATCAAATCCGTTTATCATTACACAGCCAGAATTTATGCGTCGTATGAAAGAAATGCAACAAACCGGTGGTGGAGGTATGATGGGTATGGGTAATTTTCCTGAGATGTATAATTTGGTAGTAAACACCAATAGTGACCTTATGCAAAAGATCTTAAAGGCTAAAGCTAAAAGAGCGGCATATGTTAGTCAGGCTTTAGATTTGGCAAGATTGTCGCAAAACCTTTTACAAGGAAAAGAAATGACTGATTTTATCAAACGAAGTTATGATTTGATGAATAATTAATATTCTAGAAATATATATAATAAAAAAAATCCTCGATTCTATCGAGGATTTTTTTATATGTATTTGGTTATTATGTTTTTTTTATTCTACAGGAAAATCGAAATAAGTATCAGGATAAGGCTCTTCTTTTAATGTGAAATGCCACCATTCTTTTTGATAAGATATAAATCCGTGTTTTTCCATCCGTCGCTTTAACAGCATACGAAGAGATTTTTGGTTTTTTGTAATGCTTTTATTTTCAATGCCAGATAATTCGTCAAATAAATCATACGGGCTACCCATATTTAAAATATGTCGGGTTTTTAATGACACTATGGTAAGATCTACCGTGCTTCCTCTACTGTGTCCAGATCTTGCCGAAATATAACCTTTTGAAAAAAGATCTTTTTTGTCAATATTAGGATAAAATTGAATTTTCATTGCTGTATCGCTTTCATCTTCAGCCCAACGTACGAAATGGTCAACAGCTCTTTGGGGTCTGTAAGCGTCATAGATTAATAAGCCAAAACCGATTTTTTCTAACTCTTCTTGCACTTTTTTTAAGGCATAAGCAGCTTCTTTACTAAGAAGGCATTTTGGTGCATTATAACCATCAACAGGTTTGCCAATAAAATTATTGGAACCATAGTATCTTACGTCTGATCTTAGATTAGGCATGATCTCCTTTAGGTAAACAAAATCCTTTTTAGAAGGAGGTTCGTTTAGCGGATTATCACTATTATTGGTAAATCCAAATAGCGTAATCACAATGAGGAATTTTATTATTGTATTCAATTTCATATTGCAATTGTTAAGATATGCATGGATTAAACGATAATTATTTATTTTTATTATAATAATACTTATTAAAAGTATATTTAATTGAATAGGAAGCTGTTTGCTTGTAAAGTTTAAATAGGTAGATTAAATAAAATTTAAAATTTTAATAATTTTTATTGATAAAAATTCAATTAAATAACACAATGCGTAATGGTAAAATAATTAATTTATTTATACATTGTAAACTTGGATATTAATTTAATAGTCCGTTATAATTATGTAGGATGCTGATTTAGAATTAGTTATATTTTATTGCTTCGATGTCGTAACTCATTGATATTCAAAAATTTAATTCAATATTCAATATTCAAAGTTACATGAAGTGTTGTTATTTATAAATTTCGTTTAATATTTTTGCCAATCTAATTCCTGCTTTTTGTAATTGAGAACGAACCGTTTTAAAATGGTCATAAGAATATTTATAACCTAATTTTTCATTGGCATTGGCAGATTCATAAACTTGTATTGCTAATTTTTGAGATTCATAAGTCCAATTTAAAACTGAGCCATTTTGCAGATTTTCAATTTGTTGTTTGCTTAAGTGTTTGGTGTTATTCGCCAATTCTGTATAGCTCATGTTCCAAGATTCAATCATTTCAGAATCCCAAATTTTATGTAGATTAGATTTTTTATTATGCCATTTTAGTTTGATATCATTTCCTCCCTTGTCTTCACTACTACCAACATGTAGGGGTTGATGAAGGTCACCTATTAAGTGAATTAAAAATTTCAAATAAAAAACCTTATCGGCTTGACTTGTGTTCTCTTTTTTTAGGATATCGATACAATAGTTAATACCTGTGATTATATCTCCTTTTGGATTTTTACTTGCATCTTTATACTTTGAATGAAACGGAAAGTTTACAAAATGCCAAGAGTAAAATTTGTTGTATTTTTTATCAGATTTTATTTCATCACCATAAGTAGATGCAAATGCCAAGCTTTCTCCCTGCAAAATTTTATCAATTTCTTTTTTTGCTTTTTTTGATAAATGTTTTTCAGCAATAAGTCCAATAGTTCTGTGGCCTGTTGCTCCCCAATTCGGATTGTTATTAGCTTCCATTGGATTTGCATAAAATAAAAAAATAAAGAGAACAGCAATTTGTTTGATCATGATTTGGGTTTTAGAAAACAAATGTATAAAAAAGAGTTTAGTTATTTTAACTAAACTCTTTTTAGTAACACATTATCAATTACAATATGTTTTGCAATACTATAAGTTGATTATTATATATTAATGGTCATTCATTCTAAAATCTGAATAGGCGTTCATACCGTGTTCGTGGAGGTCTAAACCTTCAATTTCTTCTTTTTCAGAAACTCTAATTCCGATGGTTTTTTTCAATGCAAACAATATGATAAAAGAGGTTGTTACACAGAATGCACCAACGGCTAAAACTCCAATTAATTGATAGCCTAATTGGTCTAAACCTGCTTTGTCTCCAAATATTCCAACGGCCAAGGTTCCCCAAATTCCGCAAATTAAATGTACTGCAATCGCACCAACAGGGTCGTCTAATTTTAATTTGTCTAAGGCAATTACAGCTAAAACTATAATTACACCTGCAATTAAACCAATTAATATAGCATCAGTAACGCTCATCAAGTCAGCACCAGCTGTAATCCCAACCAAACCAGCCAATATACCGTTTAACACCATGGTAATATCATAGGATTTAAAAATGGCATAAGATGTAAAAAACGCACTTAATGCACCTGCGGCGGCGGCCAAACAAGTGGTAACCAACACTAGGGATACTGTTCCGGCGTCGGCGCTCAAAACAGACCCACCGTTGAAACCAAACCAGCCAAACCAAAGTAAAAATACTCCTATAAATGCTAATGGAATATTGTGACCTTCAATTGCTTTAGAACCACCATTGAATTTTCCAATTCTTGGTCCTAATAAAATTACGGCGATTAATGCGGCCCATCCACCTACAGAATGCACTAAGGTAGAGCCTGCGAAATCATAAAAACCAAGCGTGTCTAAAAAACCACCGCCCCATTTCCACATACCTACGATTGGATAAACCAACCCAACATAGATTACTGAAAATATTAAAAATGCATTTAATTTAATTCGTTCGGCTACTGCACCTGAAACAATGGTTGCGGCAGTTGCTGCAAACATAGCTTGAAACAAAAAGTCGGTCCAGTAGGTATAACCTGCACTGTATTCAGGTGTTAAGCCATTGGCTGGTAATTCTAACCCAAATCCGGCAAAACCGAAAAAACCACCTGCAAAATCAGCTCCGGGATACATAAGGTTAAAGCCTAATAGGGTATATGTTAAAAGTCCGATTGAAACAATCATAACATTTTTAAAAAGTATGTTGATTGTATTTTTTGATCTTGTTAAACCTGATTCTAAGGCTCCAAACCCAAGATGCATGATAAAAACCAAAAAGATCGATATCATCATCCATACATTATTTATTGTAAACATTTCCATAATTAATTTTGTCTTTTTAGTTTATTTTAAAGTTTCTCCACCTTTTTTTTCTGTTCTAATTCTGTAAGCCTCTTTAATTTCCGACACGAATATTTTGCCGTCACCAACATCGCCAGTTTTTGCTGCTTGTATAATGGTGTCAATGGTTATTTTCTCGAAATCGTCATTAACTACAATTGAGATATAGCGTCTTTGAATATCACTTGTGCTAAAGGCTATGCCTCTATAAACATGGCCTTGTTTTTCGTTACCAATCCCGGTAACATCCCAGTAAGTAAAAAAGTTTACACCCACATCATGCAGTGCTTTTTTTACTTTGGAATATTTTGATTTTCTGATAATTGCTTCTATTTTTTTCATAATATTTTGTTTTAAAATTTATATATTGCAGCTATTAAAAATGAACTTAAAGATTTAGAAGGGTTCATATTGTTATCCATAAAAGTATTTTCACTGGCAGAATCTAATCTCAATTCAGGGATGATCATTAAGTCGCCAATACTATAATTTCCTGTTAAAGTAAAATCGAAAACATTGGCATTGCCATCATCGTCATATCCGCCAATTGCGCCAACACCTCCATCTGTTTCGCCAAAATATTCGCCTCGTAAGCCTAAGGCAAATGCATCGGTTATTTTGTATTGAGGGTAAAGTGCTACGCCATAAAAACTTCCAAAATCATCATCATAATAAGTTGCATTGGCGCCTAAGTAAAATTTATCGGTTAAATCAAATCCAGTAGTTAGGTCGATTTGAAATTGAGGACCATATACAAAGTTAAGGTAGGTGCCTTTATATGCCAATTGCGCACCAAGTGTATAATTATTGGTAGGATTAAAATTGGTTAGATCGGTGCCATTCATTACTGCCAACATAAATGCCCAATCATCATTAATTGTATAATCCATTTTTAAACCTGTATGCGAAAAAGGGCCATAGGAAAACATATATGAAGTTGAATAATTAAAATTCCCAACAGGAGAAATAACCTCGTACCCCAGGAATGTATTAAAATTACCAAAGGTTAAGGTCATTTTTTCAGATACATTCCAGTACACATATAATTGATTAATAATTTGCGAACTCTGTGAAGCGTTGAAAACCGCATCAGAACCTCTTGGTCCGAAAACAAGGTCAACTACTGCTCCTACTTTTTCGCCATCGAAAGATGCGATAACATTGGCCATACCAATAGCGAAGCCATTTTGATTGGCAAAGGATGTGTTAGGTGCAATGGTATCTTCGCCATTTGGTCCTGAAATGTTTTGCCTGAAATAGACATCAGCGCTACCGCTTAAATTAATTTTATTTTTTTTCTCTGTTTCTTTGTCTTGGGCATTTATAGTTATTGTAGTTAAATAACACATCATAAAAAAAGATAGTTTTAATATTTTTTTTATGTTTGATTTTGAATTAAAAATAGTTTTCATAATTTTTTTTTAATTAATAAAAATTGAATAATAAGTATTGGCCAATATTTGTGTGATTAATCGGTGTAAAAGTATATTTAATTTAGTTAACCCCAAAAAAAATAGGGGTGATGAGGGTAGAATTACAATAAAATGAATTTGAACCCTATAAAAATGACAGTATAAAAAAATATAAGACTCATTTTATCAAAATACAAACATGAGTTGCTTTTATTTAGATTTAAATTTGCAAATATGAGATTATTATGATATATTTGTGATATCATTTTAATATCGTAAAATTCAAATCACATGAAAGAAGAAAAAATTATTAAGGCTTTTAATGGTTATTTATTTTTTGGTTTAATCATTATTTTATTGGCCATTGGCGTTTATGAAATTGTAAATGAAAATATTTGGTTTTTACTTGCTTTGATTTTGGCTATATTTTTAATCAAGGGCATTTTTCTTGTGAATCCTAATAACTCAAAAGTTTTATTGTTATTCGGTAAATATATAGGTACAGTAAAAGAAAATGGAATTTTTTGGGCAAATCCATTTTACACAAAAAGAAAAATTTCATTAAGAGCCAGTAATTTTGACAGTGAGCGTGTAAAGGTTAATGATAAGTTGGGTAACCCTATAATGATAAGCACTATTTTAGTGTGGAAGGTGAAAGATACTTATAAAGCTGCGTTTGACGTAGACAACTATGAAAATTTTGTCAGGGTGCAATCGGATGCTGCAGTTAGAAAGTTAGCAAGTTTATACCCCTATGATAATTTTGAAGATGATGGTATGGAGGAAGAAATTACATTAAGAGCTAGTGTTAATGAAGTGAGTAGTGCTTTAGAAAAGGAGTTG
>CAYPHN010000015.1:0-22567 GCA_964410265.1 uncultured Flavobacteriaceae bacterium
TTCAATTAAGTGTGTAAAGTGTAAAACTTAATCTGACTTTCTCAGCAAACCCTACTATAAGAATCATTCCCGTATTAAAATATTTTTTTTTCTTCATTATTTCTCCTTTCATTTTTTACTATTAGCTAGTTATACGGTATCTGCTAATTTTTTCATCTTATAGTTTTTATATTCCTAATATTTTTTTTAGTTTTTCCTTATCTATATGAGAGCCTGCAAAATCGTCAAATTTTTTATGTGTTGCTTCAATAATATGTTTCTCTATAAATTTTACACCTTCTTTTGCTCCTTGTTCGGGGCTCTTTATGCAACACTCCCACTCCATTACTGCCCAAACATCACAATTATACTGAGTTAATTTTGAGAAAATAGTTTTAAAATCGATTTGACCATCTCCTGGCGAACGATACCTCCCTGCTCTATCAATCCAATCATTATAACCACCATATGCTCCTTTCTTTCCAGTAGGATTAAACTCTGAATCTTTTACATGAAAGGCTTTGATGTATGTATGATAAAAATCAATAAACTGAATATAATCTAATTGCTGTAATACAAAGTGAGATGGGTCGTACAAAATATTTACTCTGTTATGATTTCCTGTTGCTTTCAAAAAACGTTCAAAAGTGTCTCCATCGTGAATATCTTCACCAGGATGTACTTCAAAACAAACATCTACTCCGTTTTCTTCAAAAATATTTAAAATTGGCAACCACCTTTTTGCTAGCTCTTTAAATCCCATTTCAACCAAGCCTTGTGGTCTTTGTGGCCAAGGATGAAAAGTATGCCAAAGTAGTGAACCTGAAAATGTAGCGTGTCCATTTAATCCTAAATTTTTACTTGCTACGGCGGCATTTTTAACTGTTTTTATCGCCCATTCTGTTCTCGCTTTAGGGTTGTTTTTTACAGCATCTGGAGCAAAATTATCAAACATGATGTCATAGGCAGGGTTTACCGCTACTAATTGACCTTGCAAATGTGTTGAAAGTTCTGTAATTTCTAAACCATAGGAGTTGATTTTACCTTTTAATTCATCACAATAAGTTTTACTTTCGGCAGCTTTTTCTAAGTTAATCAATCTGCTTTCCCCTGTAGGGATTTGTATTCCTTTATAACCCAAATCACTAGCCCATTTACACAAACCCTCTAATGAATTAAATGGTTCTTTATCATCCATAAACTGAGCAAGAAAAATGGCGGGTCCTTTTATTGTATTCATATACGTATCATAATTTTTTAAAAAAAGTGTTCGTTAATTTAAATCATCTATATCTACCCAAACATTTCCTTTTTGATGAGACTCTATCGCCTTTTCTATAAAATTCATCCCTCTTAATCCATCAAATAAAGTAGGAAATTCTGCCTTGTCAAACTTTTCTTTTTTTACGGCTTTTGCCACTCCTTTATAGATGTTTCCCATAGAATCAAAAATACCTTCTGGATGTCCTGGTGGCAATTTAGTACCGTCTAAAGAAAGTTCGCTATTGTAATCATGGCCCGGTTTGAGTACGCGCAATGGTTTTCCATCTTCCAGCAAATACAATCTGTTTGGGTTTTCTTGCTCCCATTTTAAACTAGCTTTTTTACCGTAAATCTGCATTGTGAAATTGTTCTCCTCTCCAGTTGCAATCTGGCTGGTTCTAATTACTCCTTTAACAAAGTCAGAACATCGAATTAAAACTGATACATCCACATCCATTTTATTATCATTATATAAGTAATTTATATCAGATAAAATTGATTTTACTTTAAGATTTGTTAGATATTCAATCATGTCAAATGCATGTGTGCCAATATCGCCAAGACAACAACTAATTCCCGATTTTTCAGGATTCAATCGCCAAGTACTTGCTCTTTTTTCTTTATCGTGAATGATAGGGTTTATCCAACCCTGATAATATTGTGCGTCTATTTTTTGCACTTTACCAATGTCGCCTTGAGCAATCATCTGTTTCATTTGTCTAATCATTGGATAACCCGTATAGGTATAGGTTACCGCAAAAATTTTATTTGATGTTTTTTGTGTTTCTTTCAATATTAATGCTTCTTCATAGGTAGTCGTCATCGGTTTTTCACAAATAACATGAAAGCCGTTTTCCAACAATTTTTTTGCCATCGGAAAATGCAGGAAATTTGGTGTTAAAATAGACACAATCTGCATCCGTTCATACTCGGAAAGTTTTATTTCTTCTTGAATAAGTGTGTCAAAATCTTTGTACACTCTATTGGTTGGTAAGCCAATACTTTTTGCAAAGCCTATATTTTCTTCCCAATTGGGATTAAAAACACCACCAACAATTTGAAATTGATCATACATAGCAGATGCAACCCGATGCAAAACACCTATCAATGAATCTCCTCCTCCGCCAAGGATTCCTAATTTTATTTTTGAACTCATATTTAATTACGATTTATATTCAATTTTTTCATTTTTAAAGAAAAGAGCAAACAGGATTAAAACAGCAGCAGAAAAACCAGTAGGAAACATCCAAATTTCTTTCCAGTTATGCATATTTTCAGAAATTATATATTTGTCTGAAATTTCTCCGGCAATCCAAAACCCTATTAACATACCTATACCATATGTGGCAAGTGTAATTAACCCTTGAGCCGCACTTTTAATCTTTTCACCTGCTTTTGTATCTGTATAGATTTGTCCAGACACAAAAAAGAAGTCATAACAAATACCGTGTAATGCGATACCAATTAATAACATAAAAGTAAGTTCTCCTGAATTACCGTAAGCAAATAACAGATATCTTATAACCCATGCCAGCATGCCTATTAATAAGGTTTTTTTAAAGCCGAATTTTTTAAAAAACACCGGTAACAAAAGCATAAAAAGCACCTCAGATATTTGTCCAATAGTCATCTTACCTGTTGGGTTTTCTAAACCAATTTCTGTAAAGAATGGGTTTGCATTTTGATAATAAAAAGCCAATGGAATACATATTAATATAGACGATAGAAAAAATATTAAAAAATTTCTGTTGTATAATAATTTAATTGCTTCTAATCCCAGAATATCTGAAATAGTTATTTTTTCATTTTTGTTCACTTTGGGTGGCGTTTTTGGTAAAGTAAAACTAAACAAACCCAAAATACCAGAAGCCCCAGCTGTCATCAAAAAAGTATTTTGAAGCAAACCTTCCTTAATACCTGTAGGCGAATCCCAATGAAAAAAGTAACTAATACCTAAACCGGCAATAATCCAACCAACTGTTCCCCAAACCCTGATATATGAAAACTCTTTGGCAGGGTTGGTCATCTGATTAAAAGAAACCGAATTAACTAGGGCAAGTGTTGGCATATAAGCAATCATATAGCCTAAAACATAAGGGTAAAATGCTTGAAAATCTGACACTTGAGACATTTGATACATCAATACAGCTCCAATAATATGTAAAACACCTAATATTTTTTCTGCATTAAAAAAACGATCAGCAATTAAACCTATTATAAATGGTGCAATTATGGCACCCCATGATTGTGTAGAATAAGCCATACCCGTTTCTGCTCCAGTCGCATTTAAATTATTCCCCAAAAAAGTTCCTAAGGTTACAAACCACCCTCCCCAGATAAAAAATTCGAGAAACATCATAAAAGATAATTGCGCCTGAATTGATTTCTTCATTTTTAATCTATTTTAATTTCTCGTTAGCCTGTAATAATAATTTTTTTGTTGCCAAAATACCATCTTCTTCACTTAAATTATTTCCTTCATATTCTACACCTATAAATCCGGTATAACCGGCATCCTTTACCACTTGTAACATTTTTACATAATCTATCTTTGGTTGCTTGCCGTTATTATCAAAATAATAACTTTTTGCACTTACTGCTTTCGCATATGGCATCATTTCGGCAACACCTTGATATATATCATATACCTCTTTACATTCCTTAGAATTTATCGACCCATACCCATTGGTAAGGCAAAAATTACCAAAATCAGGTAAAGTTCCGCAATTAGGTTTCCCTACTGTCTTCATTACATTTGCCAACCATTTTGCATTTGATGAATACCCTCCATGGTTTTCTACCAAAACATTTATGCCTTTTTTTGCGGCATAATCTGACAGTTTTCCTAAACCGTCAATTGCCGCATTTGCCACTTCTTCTTTACTGCCTTTACCACTTGCATTAACCCGAATAGCATGACAGCCCAAAAAAGCGGCAGCATCTACCCATTTTTTGTGATTTTCAACTGCTTGCATCCTCTCTTCAACATCAGAAGCACCTAGGTTACCTTCACCATCTACCATGATAAGTACATTTTTAACCTGATACTCTTCACTCTTCATCTTTAAAATTTCTAAAAGATTTTGCATGGCAATATCAGAATTTTTATCTTTACTCAATTCTTCTCTATATAGCTGACTAACATATTCAATCCCTTCAAAACCAAGCTCTTTTGATTTTTGAGCAAAATCTAGTGGACTTAATTCGCCACCTCTAATTTGTTTATGTAATGACCATTGTGCTAGGGATAGTTTAAAAAAAGGTTTTGCCGGCTCTTTTTCTGTAACTTTTTCATTTACCAATTCTTTTTTGTTTTTTATTTTAGAGCAAGAGGAAACTCCAATAATAGTTGCTAAAAAAATTAAAACTATCGTTTTAGACCAAAAATGTTTACTTTTCATAGAATTAGAATTTATAATTATTTAATATAAACGTGAAAATAACCAATCTGATTGCTTTATCTGTTTATTATAATTCAATGAAATATTTTAAACAAATTAACGGATACATTATTCTCAATAATAAATCAAAATTTTGTGAGTATTATTTTCTAAATCACTAATTTTATTTAGGATATTTTATTCAAAACATGATTATTTCGAAACTCATTTGGTGTACATTTTTCGTACTTTTTAAAAAGAGTAGAAAAATACTGACTTGTAGAAAAACCACAACTATAAGCAATTTTTGCTATGCCCAAACAAGGTTGATTGAGCAATATTTTTTTTGACAGTTCTAAACGCCTCATAACAAGGTAGCGCATTGGTGTTAAATTAGTTAATTGTTTAAAATGATAAATAAATCTTGTGACTCCTATACCTGCTGACTCTGCCATTTTTACAATAGTCCAATTCTCATACAAAGCTTTATCCAACTCACTTAAAAAATGACTTACACTTCTTTCGGTATTTGTTAAATTTTCATTCAAATTTAATTCATTCGTATCTATCAACTCTAGAATTAAAACCAATAATTCATTTACTATAATTCTAATTTTAGACGAGTTACTTCCGTTAATATCTGTATCAACATGTTTACCTATTCTACGAAAACAATTAAATATTTTTTTATTGGCCTTCCAAATCCAATTTTCATTATATCTTAAAATAGAAGTAAGTCTATTTAAATCTTTTTCTGTCAATACTACCCATTCTGGCCAAGTCCATTTTTGATGTGGTCTTCTTACGCCAACATCTATAATCACCCAATAGAATTTCCCTATACCAATACTCGGATTACCTACTTTATGAATTTCCCATGGCCTAGTAAAAGTTAAGTGATTGGGTAGCAAATCCATAACGTGTTTATTCTGCGCATACGGCATACTTCCCGATTCCAAAAAATGAATTTCAACGCCTTCATTTCTATGCCAATCTAAACCCCAGTCTTGAGGTTCTTCTGCATCCCAATAACCAATTGAATTTAAACCAATAGTTTCATTAGTTAACCTACTACCAGGGTAGGTATATCTCGCCAATGCTTTAAATTTTACTTTATTTCTCGATACAGCGTCAACCAAAGGCAAACAAGTATCTGCATGGTAAACCTTATCGTCAGAAATAAAAGGTTGAATCTTATGTGTATTTATTTTCACTGAAATATTTTAAACAAATTTGTTTTGCAATTTAGCTAATTTGCGTATAATTGTATAATTCTTTTAAAAAAAACTTAGATTTTAACTATGAACACTAATTCAACTATAAAAAAAGATACGGTTTACGATGCCATTGTAATTGGAACAGGAATAACAGGTGGTTGGGCCGCTAAAGAGCTTTGTGAAAATGGTTTAAAGACTTTGGTTCTAGAAAGAGGGAGAATGATTGAGCATATTAAAGACTATGAAAATATGTATAAAGATCCGTGGGACTTTGAGTTTAAAGGGCAACAAACCCGAGGAGAAGCTAAAAGGCAAAAAAAACAAGCTAGAACTGGTTATACGACAAACAAGGCACATAGTCATTTTTTTGTAGATGATATAAAACATCCTTATAATGAAACAAAACGATTTGACTGGATGAGAGGTTATCATGTTGGAGGGCGTTCGCTTACATGGGGCAGGCAAAGCTATAGGTTGAGCGACCTTGATTTTACAGCAAACAAAAAAGATGGTATTGCTGTTGATTGGCCAATTAGATACAAAGATATTGCACCGTGGTACGACCATGTAGAGAAGTACATAGGTGTTAGTGGTGAAAAATTAGGCTTGGATCATTTACCAGACGGTATCTTTGAACCACCTATGGAATTGAATTGTGTAGAAAAATATTTTAAAAAAAATATTGCAGAGAATTATGAAGATCGTTTAATGACTATAGGGAGAACTGCTCATTTAACCAAGGGTGAAAACTTTGAAGGCAGAAGTAAATGCCAGTATAGAGATAGATGTATGAGAGGCTGCCCCTTTGGCGGTTACTTTAGTAGTAATGCCTCTACCCTTCCTGCTGCAGAAAAAACAGGGAATTTAACGTTAAGACCAAATTCTGTAGTTCATGAAATTATTTACGACGACGAGTTAAAAAAATCAATTGGTGTAAGGGTTATTGATACTTTAACAAAAGAAAAAATAGTTTTTAAAGCAGCGTTTATTTTTTGCTGCGCTTCTACTGTTGCTTCGGCTTCTATTCTTTTACAATCTAAATCAAAAAGATTTCCAAATGGATTGGGCAATGATAGTGGAGAACTAGGACACAATATTATGGATCATCACTTAGCGGCTGGAGCATCAGGAAAAATGAAAGGTTTTACCGATAAATATTATAAAGGAAGAAGACCAAATGGCATATATATTCCAAGATTTAGAAATCTGGACAAAAAGAATACAAAAAAATCGTTTTTAAGAGGCTATGGTTATCAAGGTGGTGCAGGAAGAGGAGATATTTCTGAGCATATTGCAGAACTCGGATATGGTAAAGTTCTTAAAGAAAAAATACTGGAACCAGGAGGTTGGAAAATGCACCTAGGTGGTTTTGGTGAGTGCTTGCCTAATCACGATAACAAGCTAACTCTTGACTATGAAAAGTTAGATGAATGGGGATTGCCAACAGTTACCTTTGATGCCGAATGGAAAGAAAATGAACTAGAAATGAGGAAAGATATGGTTGAGCAGGCAAAAGAAATGCTAGAAAATGCAGGATTTACAGATATAAAAACCTTTGACAAAAGACACGCACCTGGCATTGGTATTCATGAAATGGGTACGGCAAGAATGGGTAGAGATCCAAAGACTTCAATCTTAAACAAAAACAATCAAATTCATACCGTTCCAAATGTGTATGTAACCGATGGCTCCTGTATGACTTCTTCTGGTTGTCAAAACCCATCACTTACCTATATGGCTTTAACGGCAAGAGCTGCAAACCACGCTGTAAAACAATTCAAAAAAAATAATTCGTAATTATGAACAGACGAGAAGCATTAAAAGGATTAGGGTTATCACTTGGTTATGTGGTGGCTACACCTGCCGTATTAAGTATTTTACAGAGTTGTAAAAACGAAACTCCAAGAGTGGCATGGCAACCTGTTTTTCATTCTAAGGATGAAGGGATAGTATTAACAAACCTTGTGGATTTAATATTGCCAAAAACAGATGACCTTCCTGGGGCTTTAGATGTTAATATCCCCAAATTTATAGATTCCTTTATTGATAAAGTCTTAGATAAAGATGCGCAAGAAAAAGAAAAAGCGATGTTAGATGCAGTTGTATCTACACTTAAGAAACAAATAGATGAATTAGATACAAAAGATTATGATGCTTTGCTAAGTAAATTTTTAAGAGCAACACCAAAAGAAGTTGAAGCGTTTAAAAAGGATAAAAAAAATGCTTTAATTTATAAATATTTAACCAATTTACGCGGCAAAACTATTTGGGCATATAAAACAAGTCAAAAAATTGGCGAAGAGGTATTGGCGTACGACCCAATACCCGGACAACAACTAGGTTGTATTTCTTTAGAGGAAGCAACTGGAGGTAAAGCGTGGTCTTTGTAATAACAATCAAATCATATAAAAAATGAAATATTTCTTTATTATATTCAGTTTTCTTTATTTTTATTTCACATACCCTAGTAATGAAAAAATAAAAACATCTCATACAATTTTAAATTCTAAAAAAAATGATTGGATTTCGTTATTCAACGGAAAAAATCTTCAAAATTGGAATTATAAAATAAAAGGTCATCCTATGAATAAAGATCCATTTAATACCTTTAGGGTAAAAAATGGGTTGCTTCAGGTTTCTTACGATAAATATGATTCATTTAATGCAACTTATGGTCATATTTTTTACAAAAACTCTTTTTCTAGTTACAGGCTAAGATTACAATACAGATTTATTGGGAAACAAGTTAAAGGAGGCGAAGGTTGGGCGCATAAAAATAGTGGTGTAATGATCCATTCTCAATCTCCAGAAAGCATGACTTTGAATCAAGATTTTCCGGTTTCTATTGAAGTGCAATTATTAGGAGGGTTACAAAAAGGAGAGCAAAGATCTACAGCAAATTTATGCACGCCTGGCACACATGTAGTGATGGATGGAGAACTTATAGAAACACATTGTATTGATTCAACATCAAAAACATTTTATGATGAACAGTGGATTGACCTTGAAATTTTGGCTATTAAAGATTCGATTATTAAGCATTTTATTAACGGTAAAGAGGTGATGTCTTATTCCAAACCAATAATTGGAGGACAATACAATACCCTAAAATATAAAAACGGAGAAGCTTTAAAAAGCGGGTATATTTCTTTTCAAAGTGAAAGCCATCCGATTGAGTTTAGAAAAATAGAACTTTTAGAATTGGATTATTAATCACTCCATAATTGATTAAAAGTTGAGCCAAAAGAAGATTCTCGGGTAATTTATCTGATGCATTTCAAAGAAGATGCAACTCACCCATGTTTCAGATGTTCTCTCTAGTTTGGCTCTTAATTTGTTTAGCCCGCATTATTCATCATGCGAATATTGTCAAATAAAAGGTATTAAACCCTAGGGTCGAGGCACCTGCCTCGTCGGCAAGGCGGGTTAACCAAGATCCCACTGAAAAAATCGATATGCGTGCAAATTGAGCGCAAATAAAAAAACTTTAAAGTTATAATAACTCTAAAGCCTTTATCTACTAGTGGTCCCACAAGGACTCGAACCTTGGACCCCCTGATTATGAGTCAGGTGCTCTAACCAGCTGAGCTATGGGACCTAAAATTGGAGTGCAATATTACTATTTTTTTACATTATGTACAATATTTATTTATGATTTATTACATTTGATCTATAAATAAATATAACTCCATAATTTATGCTTAAAAATATTGTACCCTTTGCAATTTTTATTTTAATTACTTTAAAAATAAGTGCTCAAGAAAAAATTGTCATAGAAAATAATGATGATTATCAATTTCAATCTGAAAAAAATAAAACCACACAAACAACTGTTGTAAAAAAGAAAGTATATACCTACCAACCGAGTTGGAGTTTTGGTGGAAACTTGGGAATGGCTTTTTGGAACAGTGGTACCGATATTTTTTTAGCACCTAAAGCTTATTATCACGTATCTCCAAAATTTATTACAGGCATTGGTGTCACCTATATTTATTCTGATGGTCAATATTGGAGTGGTAATATTATTGGATATGAAAATTTTCATTCTAACTCTTTTGGAGGAAGTGTTTCTGCGCTTTTCAGACCTGTACCGTATATGCAATTATCTGCAGAATATGAAGGCTTGCAAACTGAGTGGCGAGGAGGTAGAGGCCTTACAGATTCCTATTTTAATAATGCTATTTACTTAGGTGCCTCCTTTGTAAACGGCCCGATTTCATTTGGAATTAGATATGACGTTCTTTACGATTCGAATAGAAGCGTCTATGGATCTGCGTGGACACCTTTTATTGGTTTTTACTTTTAAACCAAACTTTTTGCCATTCTTTTTTAAGAATCAGAATGGCAGATTTTTCGATTAATGTTTCTAATTCCAATCCTTGAAGCTCGGCAATTTGTTTTTCTGAAATATCTACTCTGTATAACAAATTTATGTAATCAGAAAAGCTATTCTTTATTAAATTGTAAATCAAATTTTTTAATTCTAATACTACATTTTTTGGACTGCTACATTCGTCTAGATCGAAATCAATTCCAACAAGTTGTGCATCTTTATTAATTTGAAAAATTAAATTTTTTAATAAATCCTCTTTTTCAATCTGATCAAATAATTGTGTTATATTTTGATGTTCAGGTAACATTACTTTTCTCTATGCATCAAATCTTTTCCTAGGTCAATAAAAACTTCTTTTTTAGCAGGAGATATAGAAAGTTTCTCTACGCATAAAAAAGCCATGGCTGAATATTTTTCAATTTCTTTAAGTAACAATTCTGGTATTTTATATTTTAAATACAAGTTCTTTACGCTTTCAATCTTTTGTTTTGTACCCTTTTTTGTGGTGAATAGATTCAATAGTTCATCTTTATCCTCCTTAGAAGCCAATAAAAGTGCTTTTAAATACAAAAATGTTTTTTTGTTCTCTTCAATATCTCCGCCTATCTTTTTACCAAAATCTTCATTTCCAAAAGCATCTAAATAATCATCTTGCAATTGAAATGCAATTCCTATAAAGAAACCAAAGTCATAAATTAATTGTTCATCTCGTTCACCAATATTTGCAATTATAGCTCCGGTTTTCAAAGAACTAGCTAATAAAACAGCCGTTTTATAGCTTATCATTTTAATATATTCTTGCAATTGTACATCATTCCTTTTTTCAAAATCCATGTCGTATTGCTGCCCTTCACATATTTGTAAGGCTGTTGTATTGAACAAGTTATATATTCTTTCAAACATACCTCCTTTATAATTATCAAGCATCTGATATGAAAGAATCATTAAGGCATCACCTGACAGGATTCCAATATTATCATCCCATTTAGTATGTACTGTTTCACTACCTCTTCGTAAGAATGCTTTATCCATAATATCATCATGAATTAAAGTAAAATTATGAAACATCTCTACCGATAAAGCAGCAGGCAAGGCTTCCTTTAAATCACCTCCAAATAAATCACAGCTCATCAGGGTGGTTATTGGCCTAATTCTTTTTCCTCCAATTTGTAATATATAATGTATTGGGGCATATAGATTATTTGGTTTAACCAGCTGCTTATTCTCTGTTATCCTATCGGACAAATAATCTAAAAAAATAGATTTGTACGCTTGTATTTTCAATTTTTAAATATTTTAAGCAAAAATAAAGTAATCTAATTAATTATCACTTAGTAAACTTGGGAAACTTTATTTGTTTTTAAAGTTTCCTTTTGTATATTTGCATACTTTTTGAATTTCAATTCTTAAATGTTTTACCGTATTAAAAGCGTTATGAAAATTACATAAAAAAGGATTAAACAATAATATATGAAGAGTAAAATTTTAAAAAAAGCTATCGATTTATTTCTAACTTTTGGATTTAAGAGTGTCACCATGGATGATATTGCCAATGAACTTGCCATTTCTAAAAAAACCATTTACTCTCATTTTTCAACAAAACTAAAACTAGTAGAGGCAACAACTTTTCATGTTTTTGAACAGATAAACTCTGGTATTTTCTCAATCTGTTCTTCTAATATCAATCCAATTGAAGAAATGTTTTTAATTAAATCTTTGATCATGGAACAACTTAAAGGCGAAAAAACATCACCACAATACCAATTACAAAAATATTACCCTAAAATATTTGAAATCTTAAAACACAAACAGTTCGAATCTGTTAATACATGTATCACGGAAAATCTAAGCAGGGGTATAACGCTAGGTCTCTATAGAAAAAATTTAGATATCCATTTAATTACACGTCTATATTTTAACGGAATAATGGGAATTAAAAATGTCGAACTCTTTCCTGTAAATGATTTTAATAGTTCTTATTTAATGCATAATTATTTAGAGTATCACATTCGTGCAATAGCCACTGAAAAAGGGATTCAAACACTAGAAAAAATTATCAAAAAATGAAAATAAATATTTATTTTATTATATTCTTTTTTGGCCTTAATTCACTTTTAGCCCAACAAGATAATTATTCATTTACAGTTGATGAAGCAATTGCCTACGGCCTGAAAAACAGTTATACCATTAAAACAGCTATTTTGGATATTGAAGCGGCCGAAAAAAAGAGATGGGAAACAACTGCTCTTGGTATGCCCCAAATAAGTGGAAATGTTGATTATCAAAATTTCTTAAAACAAGTTGTGACTTTAATTCCTTCTGAAATTGTAGGAGGCCCTCCCGGTGAATTTGTAGAAGTTATATTTGGTACAAAACATAATTTAAACGCTACAGTAACACTTAATCAATTAATTTTTGACGGTTCGTATTTAGTCGGTTTACAATCGGCCAAAACTTATTTAAAAATTTCAAATCTTGCTAAAGAAAAAACAGATCAAAATATAAGAGAAGCTGTGATCAATGCCTATGGTAATGTTCTGGTTGCTCAGGAAACCATATTAATTCTTAAAAAAAATATGGAAGTACTCGAAAAAAATCTGTTGGATACAAAAATATTATTAGAGAATGGTTTCGCTGAAGAACAGGATTACGAGCAACAATTAATAACATTGTCTAACATTGATAATGAATTAAATAAATCTACTCGGTATGAACTTATTGCAAAACAAATGTTCAACTTAACTTTAGGTATACCCATTGAAACTCTCGTAATTTTAGAAGAGAGTTTAGAAAATATAGCTCTAAAAAGCACCGATTTAAATATTATTTCTAGATCTTTAAATTTAAATAATCATATCGATTTTAAAATAGCCGATAACAAAGTACTGTCAGATGAGTTACTAATTAAATACGAAAAAAGCAAGGCGATACCTTCTTTAAATGCTTTTCTTAATTATTCACAGTTCGCATTTTCTGATAATAATATTTTTTATAACAATGAAGGTGATTGGTTTAATTCTTCATTATTAGGTGTTAGTTTAAAAATACCCATATTTAGTAGTTTACAAAGAAGCTCAAGAACGCAACAGGCAAAAATAAGTCTTTTGCAATCTGAAATAGCTTTAAAAGAAACATCTCAAAAACTCAAGCTTCAAGTAACAACTGCTAAGAACTCTTACCAATTTGCTCTCGATCAGTTTCAAACAGCCAAACAGAATTTAAGTTTGGCAGAAAGTATTGCAAAAAAGGAACAGATAAAATTTTTTGAAGGACTCAGTTCTAGCATTAACTTAACTAATATTCAAAACCAGCTATTCAACAAACAACAAGCATATATTCAATCCATTTTACAAATTATCCAAACAAAAGTCGAACTAGAAAATGCCCTTAATATCTACTAACATGAACCGAGAATATCAAATTTTGATACATATAGAAATAGCCTGCCCCGTACTTGATACGGGAATAATTAGCGAACCTGCCTGCGGCAGGCAGGCACCATATGACCATAAAAAATAATAAATATAAACTCATGAAAAATATATATACATTACTCTTTCTAACTTTAATTTTAGCCTCATGCGATAATGGCAATAAAAAATCAATTGAAAGCATTATTGCTTCTGAAAATTTAACAGAAATTAGAAACAAAAAGGCCGAAATAGTACTAGAGCAACATAAAATAAAAGAACATCTAAAAACTCTAGATGAGGCAATATCTAAACTAGATCTTGTAAAAAAAATTCCTTTGATTACTACTTTTAAGGTTGAAAAAACAAAGTTTAATCACTATTTAGAGCTACAAGGCAACGTTAAAACAAAAAACCTTTTGGTTCTATATCCAGAATTTTCGGGTATCCTAACCAATGTATATGTTAGAGAAGGTCAGCAAGTAAAAAAAGGACAAGTTCTTGCAAAAATAGATGACGGTGGTTTGAGTCAACAATTAGCTCAGTTTGAAATTCAAACAGAATTATCAAAAACTACCTTTGAACGTCAACAAAGACTTTGGGATCAAAAAATTGGTAGTGAAATGCAATACTTACAGGCAAAATCTAATTACGAATCACAATTAAAAGCCATAGATCAACTTAAAAAACAAGTAGATAAAACTTTTGTAAGAGCTCCTTTTTCAGGAACAATAGATGATATTATAACCGAACAAGGTAGTGTGGTCATACCCGGGCAATCACAATTAATTCGTATAATTAATTTAGATAAAATGTATATCGTAACTGAAGTTCCAGAAAAATATATCAATAAAATTACTGTAAATAAATCCGTAGAAGTTGAATTTCCTATTTTAAATAAAAAGCTCAATTCAAAAATAAGACAAGTAGGTAATTATATAAATCCTGGAAACAGAACTTTTAAGATTGAAGTTCCTGTTCCTAATAAAGAAAAAAATATCAAACCAAATCTTACTGCCAAATTAAAAATAAACGATTACTCTAATGATAATGCTATTTTAATACCTCAAAGTATTATCTCCGAAAATGCTGCTGGAGAACAATACATTTATATCGTTAAAGACAAAAATGATGAAAATGAGGCTGTTGCTGAAAAAATTTTTATAAAAACCGGACTTACACAAGGTGATGTAATTGAAGTATTAAGTGGAATTGAAAATGGCGTTGAAATTATTCAAGAAGGAGCCCGAAGCATTAATAATGGCCAAAAAGTAAAGATTATAAACCAATAAACACCAGCAATGACAAAGCAAAAAAAACAAATAGATAAAGAGTTTGGTTTATCATCTTGGGCAATAAATAATAAAACTACCATTTATGTAATGATAGTAATTATATTGTTTGCTGGATTTTCGGCATATAACAATATGCCTAGAGAAAATTTTCCAGAAATTAAAGAAACCAAAATTTATATCAGTTCTATTTACCCTGGAAACACTGCAGAAGATGTTGAAAAATTAATTACAGACCCTTTAGAAGATAAATTAAAAACAGTAAGTAATGTTGTCGAAATAACCTCTACTTCTCAGGAAGATTATTCAATGATCATAGTGGAGTTTGATGAGAATATTAGCATTGACAATGCAAAACAAAAAATAAAGGATGAAATTGACTCTGAAACTTCGGGTGAAGACTGGCCAACATTTAATGGTGCTAAAGTTGAACCTAATGTATTTGAACTAAGTATGTCGGAAGAATTTCCAATACTAAATATCAATATTTCAGGAGATTACCCTGTTGAAAAATTAAAAGAATATGCCGAATACTTAGAAGATGAAATTGAAGATCTATCAGAAATAAAACAAGTAGATATTAGAGGAGCCCAAGAGAAAGAAGTTGAAATTGCCGTCGATATTTATAAAATGATGGCAGCGAAAGTAAGCTTTAATGATGTTATAAATGCAGTTAATAACGGTAATATTACTATGTCTGCCGGTAATTTAATATCTAGTGGACAAAGAAGAACTATTCGAATTTTAGGTGAAATAGAATCTCCTTCTGATTTGGAAAACTTTGTTGTAAAGTCTGATAACAACAACCCAATTTACTTAAAAAATATCGCTTCAATTAGTTTTCAGGAAAAAGAAACAACTACTTATGCCAGAGAATTTGGAGAAGTGGTTGTTATGTTAGACGTTAAAAAAAGAGCTGGGAAAAATATGGTTGCTGCTGCTGAAAAAATCAAAATTTTGGTTGATCATGCAAAATCTAATGTCTTCCCAAGTGACTTAAAAGTTACCATTGCTAATGATCAATCCTCAAAAACTATTGGGCAAGTAGATGATTTAGTTAACAATATTATATTTGGTATAATATTAGTAGTCACCGTATTGATGTTTTTCTTAGGGTTTAAAAATGCACTTTTTGTTGGTTTTGCCATACCCATGTCTATGTTTATGTCATTAATGATATTAGACGCTTTGGGTTATACGATGAATACAATGATACTTTTTGGACTTATAATGGGCTTGGGAATGTTGGTTGACAATGGTATTGTGGTAGTTGAGAACGTATATAGATTGATGGATGAAGAAGGATTGAGCAGAATACAAGCAGCAAAAAAAGGTATTAGTGAAATTGCTTTTCCAATAATTATATCTACAGCAACAACTGTTGCTGCTTTTATTCCTTTAGGTTTATGGCCAGGGGTTATGGGGCAATTTATGATCTATTTTCCAATCACACTTTCGGTAGTATTGGGGTCCTCTCTTTTTGTGGCTATTTTCTTTAACTCGGTTTTGGTTTCTCAATTTATGCAAGTTGAAGACAACAATATGCCATTAAAAAAGATTGCAATTATTACAGGGATCTTAACTCTTATTGGAGTTTTAATAATCTTATCGGGCAAATCTTACAAAGTTTTAGGTTCGATAATGATTGTTACAGCTGTTTTGTTGTGGGTTTATCGTTTATTGCTTAGAAAAATGGCTAATTATTTTCAGGCTAATATATTAACTCGTTGGGAAAGGTTTTATGAAAAAATATTAAGAGCCTCATTAAAAGGTTGGAAACCCTACGCAATAAGTATTGGTACATTAATTTTGCTTTTTATTGCCTTTGGAGGATTTGGTGCATCTATAAGCACCCAAAGAACTAAAGTGGAATTTTTTCCGGACAACACCCCAAATCAAATTATTATTTACATTGAATACCCCCAAGGCACCGATATAGAAAAAACCAATAAAATTACCAAAGACATAGAAAAAAGGGTTTATGTTTTATTAAATGATAAAGAATTCATAGCAGATAATAATTATAATTTTATGGTAGAAAGTGCCGTCTCTCAAGTTGGTGAAGGTGCCGGAAACCCCCAAACTGATGGCGGATCTGCTGCTGAAATGCCTCATAAAGGAAAAATAACTGCTTCCATGCGCGAGTATAAATTCCGTAAGGGAAAAGATAGCGAACAATTACGTCAAAAAATTCAAGAATCCTTGGTCGGGATTTATCCGGGCGTAGCTATTAGTGTTGAAAAAGATCAAAATGGTCCACCTGCAGGGTACCCAATAAATATAGAAATTGAAGGTGACGATTATGCGGAACTGATTGTTACTGCCGAAAAAATGCGTGATTTTATCAACACCCAAAATATATTGGGTATTGACGAACTTAAAATTGATGTAAACCGATCTAAACCATCTATGTATGTGGAAATTGACAGAAAAAAAGCAGGTGAACTTGGTGTTAGTGCTGGTCAAATTGGACAACAATTAAGAAATTCTATTTTCGGATCAAAAGCCGGAGTTTATAAAGAAGATGGAGATGATTACGACATATATATTCGTTTCAATAAAGAAGACAAATACAATACAAGTGCCATATTCAATCAAAAAATTATATTTAGAGATCAAGCATCTGGTAAAATTAAAGAAGTTCCCGTTTCTGTTGTAACCAAACAAAAGAACAATTCGGGTTTTAGCGCTATCAAACATAAAGATGTTAAAAGAGTGGTAACGGTTTATTCAGCGTTGTCCCCAGGGTTTACAGATGCAGGAGCCATTGTGAATCAAATACAAGTACAAATGGATGGTTTTACTGATATTCCAGCAGGAATTAAAATCGATTATACCGGTCAAATTGAAGAACAAAATAAACAAATGACTTTTTTAATGGGGGCATTTTTTACAGGTTTGGGATTAATTTTCTTGATTTTAATTTTTCAATTTAATTCGGTCTCTAAACCAGCCATTATAATGCTGGCTATCTTTTTAAGTCTGATTGGTGTTTTTGGAGGGCTAATTATAACTGGTAAACCATTTGTAATTATGATGACCATGATGGGTATTATTTCTTTAGCCGGAATTGTAGTGAATAACGGTGTGGTACTCTTAGACTATACACAATTATTAATCGACAGAAAAAAGATACAATTAAATTTAGACGATGATGCTTTTTTAGAGAATCACGATTTATTTGAAAGTATTGTTCACGCGGGTAAAGCGAGATTACGTCCGGTTCTATTAACGGCAATTACAACCATATTGGGATTATTTCCATTGGCCACAGGCTTCAATATTAATTTTTATACGCTATTTAGTGAATTCAATCCAAATATATACTTTGGTGGGGATAACGTGATTTTTTGGGGACCACTGGCCTGGACAGTTATTTATGGTTTGTTTATAGCTACATTTTTGACATTAATAGTTGTACCTATACTTTTCTATCTAGCAACAAAATTAAAATTATGGTTAAAAAATAAAACTGTTCAAACTGCCGTTTGATATAAAAAGTAAGTTTTTTTGTCTTGTTTTATTAGTGGGAATAAGTAATTATTAAGCCTACTAAAACCAAAAACCTAAATTTATTACCCAATAATTTCTGCTGTTATCTGGGTTCCAAGTGTATAATAATTCTAATGGGCCAATTATCGAATCATAACCATAGCCAAAAGCATAGCCAGATCTTATATTTTCAAAAATTCTACCCCTATTCCATAGGTCATCATTCAATCTTGCAAAATTTCCTGTAAAAGATATGTTGTGTGTTTTAAAAACCTCATAACGTATAGTTAAGGCAGATTTTAAGAAACCTGATTCATTCAATTCTGCTGTATCATATCCATAAAAAGGAACAAAAGTATTGATATAATTTTCATTGGTTCCTCCTAACTGATAATCAAGCACTTGATTTCTATTAGATCCAATGGTCACACCCGCTTCAGAAATCAAATGCAGGGTAAGCTTATTAAAAAAAGTATGTGCAATACCCAATCTACCATACAACTGAGAAAAAGATTCAAAATTATCGATTAAATTGTTGGGTGAGAATAAGTAAACAATGTAATTCGCTTTTAAATAGAGACCCTTTTTGGGAAAATATTTAGTGTTATAAGAATCAAATGTAGCCTTTCCGAACAAATTAAAATAATTGCTATTATCAAAATAAATCTCCTCTAATTCATCTTCGTTAATTTGTTCTGTGAAAATATTTAAAAATTTATGTTCTACCCCTAATCGAATACCCAGTTTATTACTCAATGTATTTTGAATATATAATTGTGTGGTAAAATCATTATATTCAACCGGAACTTTGAAATTGGCATCATTATTTAATCCTACAGGCAAAACATCTATGCTTAAGTTTTCTCTAAATTTGTTATATCTGGTATTCAAACCAAAACTCCAATTAAATCCATTATCTAAAAAATAATCGATATCATAACGTATATTATCACCAACAACAAAATCGGCAGATAAAAAATCATTTTTTACCAATAAATGTTTTTTTGTAAAATTGATTAATATACCTGTTTTATATAAATCATCATAATGTGCTCCGAACTGTAAAAAAGCAGAAACATCATTTTCTATTAATTTGAATTCCACTTTTACACCTCCAGTAACATGAATAAATTTATATTGAATACTTTTAAAATTACCTGTTGCTGTTAAAGAATTTATTCCTTCTATAAATTCTTTTTGACTAATGGACTCACCTTCTACTATATTTAATTTATTAATACAATAATTATCTGTATAATTTTTGTTGCCATTAATTTCAATTTTTTTTATAAACAAGTCCTTTTTAACATGAAAGTTTTCTATTGGTTTGCGTTGATTCTTAGAGTTTTGTGCTTTCGCTATTTTTTTTAGTTCCGTTAAATGCTTTCTTGCGGCTTTCTCTCCAGCGTCTACAATTTCCGGTTCTTTATCAAAAGAAAAATCATTGTATTTAAGCATATTCGGTTTGATATAAACATCTGTCATTTTAATTTTATCTTCAAATTCATTTAATATTTGAAAACTTGCAATTTGCATCAAAATGACGGGAACATTATTTAACTGATCTCTTTTTAACAATCCCATTTGCACATCAACACCAATTATATAATCAACACCTTTCTCTTTCAATTTTTTTATAGGATAATTATTTACTAAACCCCCGTCAACTAAAACTCTATCATCAATAATTACCGGTTCTAAGAGGCCTGGAAAAGAACCACTTGCTCTTATTGCTTCAGGTAAGAACCCTTTTTCAAGAACAACTTCGCTTCCTGTTTCTAAATCTGTTGCTATGCAAAAAAAGGGAATTGGTAATTTACTAAAATCTTTAATTTCATGCACGTGTGCTGTTAATTGAGAAAGTAAATTAAAAACACTTTGACCCTTTGAAATTGCTGAAGGAAGACCAATTTTCATTTTTTTTATAGGTAAGGAAATGGCGTATTTACCCGTATTTTCTTTTTGATAAAATGAAGATGCATCGCGGGGTAACCTATCTTGCAGCACTATTGAAAAGTCATTCACTTTCAAAATAGAATCCAATTGATTGGGGCTATAACCCGAAGCATAAAGCCCACCTACTATTGCTCCCATACTTGTACCTGCTATATAGTCAATTCTAACACCTGCCTCTTCTAATACTTTTAAAACGCCTACATGAGCGAAGCCTTTAGCGCCTCCTCCGCTCAATACCAAACCTACTTTCACATCTTTTTGTACAACAACATCTTGAGAAAAAGCGATGGAAAAATTTAAAATTAATACAAGGAGCAAATACTTTTTCATTTATTTATTATGGGGTTTGGTGAATCCTTTAAATTTTACTATTAATCATTAAAATAATTTATGAGGTTGTGTGCCTTATCTTTTCCAATTAGTCGCTTTAATTCATCAAAGGTTGCATTTTTTACACGGTTAATCGTTTTAAATTTTTTAAGCAACGTTATTATAGTCTTTTCACCTATTCCTTTAATATTCATAAGCTCTGTTTGTATAGCACTTTTACTTCTTTTATTTCTGTGGTGTGTTATTCCAAACCGATGTGCTTCATTTCGCAATTGTTGAATGATTTTTAAAGTCTCCGATTTCTTATCTAAATATAAAGGTATCGCATCATCTGGATAATAAATTTCTTCCAATCTTTTTGCAATTCCAATGATGGCTATTTTACCTCTTAACCCCAAAACATCCAAACTTTTTAAAGCGGATGACAATTGTCCTTTTCCTCCATCTATAACGATGAGTTGCGGTAAATCTTGCTCTTCATCCAACAAACGTTTATACCTTCTGTGTACCACTTCTTCCATGGATGCATAATCATCTGGCCCTATGACTGTTTTTATATTAAAATGTCTATAATTTTTCTTACTTGGTTTTCCGTTCTTAAAAACAACACAGGCCGCCACCGGATAAGTTCCTTGTATATTTGAATTATCAAAACACTCAATATGACGAGGCTCCTTATTCAACCTCAAATCTTTCTGCATCTGTTTCATAATTCGATTTGTGTGACGATCGGGGTCAATAATTTGAATTTGTTTAAATCGTTCTTGACGAAAATACTTTGCATTTCTTAAAGATAGATCCACTATTCTCTTTTTATCTCCTAATTTTGGAATAGTAATTTTAATATTTTCGCCTACCTCTACTTTAAAAGGCACATAAATTTCATTTGAAATGGAATTAAATCTTTGTCTTATTTCAACAATAGCAAGTTCTATTAAAGACTTATCAGATTCCTCTAATTTCTTTTTAATTTCTATGGTATGTGACTGGATAATTGCTCCATTGGAAATTTTAAAAAAATTAATATAAGCAAAACTCTCGTCGGAAATTATGGTAAATACATCGACATTGGTTATCGCAGGATTTACAACTGTAGATTTGGATTGATAATTGGCTAAAAGTGCTATTTTTTCTTTAATTTTTTGTGCTTCCTCAAATTCAGATTTATCTGCAAACTGAAACATTAAGGCCTCAAATCGTTGTAGAGAACTCTTGAAATTTCCTTTAATAATATTTCTAATTTCTTTAATATCTTCATCATATTCCTTTTCTGATTGTAAACCTTCACAAGCACCTTTGCAATTCTTAATGTGATACTCCAAACAAACTTTATACTTCTTATTTGTAATATTTAGGATGTTTAAGTTATACGCACAAGTTCTCAAAGGATATAACTCTTTAATCAATGATAATAATGCCCTTGCGGCTCTAACCGAAGTGTAAGGGCCAAAATATTCAGATCCATCTTTAATAATATTTCTGGTTAAAAAAACTCTTGAAAAAGGTTCTTTTTTAATACATATCCAAGGGTAGGTCTTGTCATCTTTTAGAAGTACATTGTATCGTGGTTGATATTTCTTAATTAAGTTATTCTCTAAAAGCAAGGCATCGGTTTCTGTTTCAACAACAATGTGTTTGATGTTTACTATTTTTTTTACCAATACTCTGGTTTTACCATTATCGTGCTGCTTGGTAAAATAAGATCCTACTCTTTTTTTTAAATTTTTGGCTTTCCCAACATATAATATTTTATCATCCTTGTCAAAATATTGATAAACCCCAGGTGAATTTGGCAGTGATTTTATTTGTATTTCTAATTTCAAAATTTTGACTTTTCAATATAAAAACTATCTAGTAATTTTTCTTCAGTCTCATCAACTACTTCCCATCCTAATATTGCTGATAATTTATAGAT
>CAYPHN010000016.1:0-4450 GCA_964410265.1 uncultured Flavobacteriaceae bacterium
TACGGCAATTCAGGAAGATGCTAATGCCATTGCCATTACCTCCTATCAAGGTGGGCATAATGAATATTTTAAATTCATGTACGATTTACTCCAAGAAAAAGGAGCCAAACAAATTAAAATATTTGGTGGCGGTGGCGGTGTAATCCTCCCTAAAGAAATAAAAAATCTAATGGATTATGGAATAACCCGAATTTACTCACCCGATGATGGTCGGAAAATGGGCTTACAAGGCATGATCAATGATATGGTTGCAAAATGCGATTTTTCTCCTGCCGATGATATTCCTAAAACAGAAAATATTGCCAAAAACTTAAAAAACAACGATGTAAATACTATTGCCAGACTAATATCTTTAGCTGAAAATAACCATAGTGACTTTTTAAAAATATTTTCAAAAGTAGAAAATAAAGAAAACAATGCCCCTATTTTAGGAATAACAGGAACAGGTGGATCTGGGAAATCGTCATTGGTAGATGAGTTGGTAAGGCGGTTTTTAGCAGATTTTCCCGATAAAAATATAGCTATAATTTCTGTAGACCCTTCCAAACGAAAAACTGGCGGAGCCTTATTAGGAGACCGAATTAGAATGAATTCTATCAACAACAACCGGGTTTATATGCGTTCTTTAGCCACCCGTCAATCTAATTTAGCCCTTTCTAAACACGTAAGTGATGCCTTGAATATACTAAAGCAATCCAATTTTGATTTAATTATTTTAGAAACATCAGGTATTGGACAATCAGATACAGAAATATTAGATCATTCTAATGTTTCTTTATATGTTATGACCCCAGAATATGGTGCAGCTACCCAATTGGAAAAAATTGATATGATCGATTTTGCCGATGTGATCGCTTTAAATAAGTTTGATAAAAAAGGTGCCCTAGATGCCTTACGAGATGTTAAGAAACAATACCAGAGAAACCATCAATTATGGAATGAAAAAATCGATAATATGCCGGTATTTGGCACTATTGCTTCTCAGTTTAATGATCCTGGAACCAATAATATATATCGCTTTATTATAGAAAAAATAAATGAAAAAACGAAGACCGATTTAACAAGTTCTTTTACTGATAATAAGGCTTTGAGTGAAAAAATATTTATTATTCCACCAAAAAGAGTACGCTATTTATCTGAAATATCCGAAAGCAATACTGCTTACGATACTTGGAGTAAAACACAAAGTGAAATTGCCCAAAACCTATATGGAATATTCAAAACCATTGAAACTATTAGCAAGAAAAATATCGTATTAAACGACAATGGCATTGAAAATTTTCCTAGCAACAACGATAGTAATGATTTATTAAATAGATTAATTCAAGAATTTAATACGATTAAAAAAGATCTCAACTCGCATAACTGGGATATCATATTAAATTTTGACAAAAAGAAACAACAATATAAAAATGATGTTTTCACTTTTAAAGTAAGAAACAAAGAAATACATATTAAAACACATAGTACCTCTTTATCTCAAATACAAATTCCGAAAATAACTTTACCCAAATACAAAGCTTGGGGTGATCTTTTATTGTGGAGTTTACAAGAAAATGTTCCAGGGGAATTTCCGTTTACCGCTGGAATTTATCCATTTAAAAGAACCGGTGAAGACCCTACCAGAATGTTTGCTGGTGAAGGCGGACCAGAAAGAACCAATAGAAGGTTTCATTATGTTAGTTTAAACGCCCCAGCCAAAAGATTATCTACAGCATTTGACAGTGTTACCCTTTACGGAAATGACCCCGATATGCGACCTGATATTTACGGTAAAATTGGTAATGCAGGTGTTTCTGTATGTTGCTTGGATGATGCAAAAAAATTATATTCGGGTTTTGAATTAACCAATCCACTTACTTCTGTTTCTATGACCATCAATGGCCCAGCACCTATGCTACTAGGCTTTTTTATGAATACCGCAATAGATCAAGCATGTGAAAAATACATCAAAGCCAACGGATTAGAAAAAGAAATAGAGCAAAAAATTATTGATTTTTATAAAAACAAAAGTATTGAAAGACCAAAATATCAAGGAGATCTACCTAAAGGCAATAATGGCCTAGGTCTCTTATTATTAGGTACAACAGGAGATCAGGTTTTACCAAAAAACGTTTATGATCAAATTAAAAAAGACACTATTTCTAAAGTTAGAGGAACAGTTCAAGCCGATATTTTAAAGGAAGATCAAGCACAAAATACTTGTATTTTTTCTACTGAATTTGCCCTTAAAATGATGGGTGACGTACAAGAGTATTTTACACAAAATAATATTAGAAATTTTTATTCAGTATCCATATCAGGTTATCATATCGCCGAAGCAGGAGCCAATCCAATTTCACAATTGGCCTTTACCTTATCCAATGGTTTTACTTATGTAGAATATTATATTAGCAGAGGAATGGATATCGATAAATTTGGACCTAATTTGTCTTTCTTTTTCTCTAACGGAATCGACCCTGAATATGCTGTGATAGGTAGAGTTGCCAGAAAAATTTGGGCAAAAGCTATGAAATTAAAATATGGAGCAAATGAAAGAGCACAAATGCTTAAATATCACATCCAAACTTCTGGTAGATCATTACACGCCCAAGAAATCGACTTTAATGACATAAGAACCACATTACAAGCGCTTTATGCTATATATGATAATTGTAACTCTTTGCACACCAATGCTTATGATGAAGCAATTACCACCCCAACAGAAGAATCTGTACGAAGAGCTATGGCCATTCAACTTATTATCAATAAAGAATTAGGTTTGGCTAAAAATGAAAACCCATTACAGGGATCATTTATTATTGAAGAATTAACCAATTTAGTGGAACAAGCTGTTTACCTTGAATTTGATAAAATAACAGAACGTGGTGGCGTATTAGGGGCAATGGAAACCATGTACCAAAGATCAAAAATTCAAGAAGAAAGCTTGTATTATGAAGAATTAAAACATACCGGACAATTTGAAATAATTGGCGTTAATACCTTTTTAAGCAGCAAAGGTTCTCCTACCATTTTACCTCAGGAAGTAATTAGAGCTACCGAAAAAGAAAAATTACATCAAATTGAAGTAATAAAAAACTTGCATCAATGCAATAATAAAATTGCAGCTATTGAAATTATAAAATTGAAGGAAAAAGCAATTAAGAATGAAAATGTTTTTGAGCAACTAATGGAAGCAACAAAAACTTGCTCCTTGGGTCAAATAACAAATGCTTTATTTGAAGTTGGTGGACAATACAGAAGAAATATGTAGAATTAATTCTAATATTGAACAATATTACTAATTCAAATTAATTATATACTCAAACCAGATAGCTTTTCGGTTTTTTGTCTCGTTCTTTTTCTCTTTATCTGCGTTAAAAAAAGAAACCATAACTAAGGCTATGATTGATTTTTTTGCCTTACTAAAGAAAAAAATAATATTCGTCAAAATTTCCCAAAACCTATCTGGTTTGAGTATATTTGATTTTCTATGCAATTACAATTAATTATAGTCAATTCGAAAACTAAAAAATGAAACAATTCCCCTACCGAATAATTTTTCTATTCATTTTAATCAGTTTACAAATATCTTGTACTAAAAACAACAAAGAAGAGCCTTCAGAAAAACAGGATACTTATGTAAAAGACAACTTTAATAAAAAGGAGGTTTCCATTAGCATGCGTGATGGAATTAAATTGCATACCACAATTTATTCTCCAAAAGACACAAGTCAATCCTATCCAATTTTACTTAAAAGAACTCCTTATAGCTGTAAACCTTATGGACAATCGGATTATCTTCAAAAAATAGGACCTAACATTCATCTTATGAAAGAAGGTAATATTATTGTATATCAAGATGTTAGAGGAAGATGGATGAGCGAAGGAGTTTATGATAATATGCGTGCCTATATTCCAAATAAAAAAAACGACAAAGATATTGATGAAAGCTCGGATACTTATGACACGATAGATTGGTTGGTTGAAAATGTGGATAATAACAATGGCAATGTTGGTATTTGGGGTATTTCATACCCTGGCTTTTATGCAACCTATGCCACTATAGATGCACACCCTGCTTTAAAAGCTGCTTCTCCTCAAGCCTGTATTGGGGATTTCTTTTTTGATGATTTTCACCATAACGGAGCCTACTTATTAAGTTATTTTAAAGCCACTGCTCTTTTTGGAACTCCTAAAAACAAACCTGTAGATACAGCTTGGTATAGTTTACCCGATTTAAAAACCCAAGATCAATACCAGTTCTTTTTAGATGCTGGTCCTTTAAAAAATTTAAATAAGTATTTCCAATACAATACCGTAGAACAGCCTAGTTTAAGAAATGATGATAAAGTAGATGATTTTTTTTGGGAAGAGTTAAAAGAGCATCCAAATTATGATACTATTTGGCAGGCAAAAGGTATTATTCAACATTTAAAAAATATCAAACCTACAGTTGCAACTATGATTG
>CAYPHN010000016.1:4550-22004 GCA_964410265.1 uncultured Flavobacteriaceae bacterium
AAAGGTATTATTCAACATTTAAAAAATATCAAACCTACAGTTGCAACTATGATTGTTGGAGGGTGGTTCGATGCCGAAGATCTTTACGGTCCATTAGAAACTTATAAAAATATTGAAAAATACAATCCTAAAAATTATAACACCATGGTTTTCGGCCCATGGGATCATGGTGCCTGGGCAAGAGCCAAAGGAAAAAATATAGTTGGTAATTATTACTTTGGAGATTCCATTTCAGAATTTTTTCAAAAAAATATCGAAA
Source organism: uncultured Flavobacteriaceae bacterium (assembly GCA_964410265.1). GTDB lineage: Bacteria > Bacteroidota > Bacteroidia > Flavobacteriales > Flavobacteriaceae > Lutimonas. The sequence goes on from CAYPHN010000016.1 coordinate 4,810, forward strand.
CCAAATTCTTTAATCATTTCTTAAAAGGAGAGGGGGATCACAATTCAGGTTTACCAGAAGCTTATGTTTATGATTCGGGTAAAAAAGAATGGAAAACTTACAATAGCTGGCCACCACAAGGCGTTGTAAAAGAATCTCTTTTTCTATCAAAGGAGCAAAAATTATCGTCAAAACAAGAATCGAACACGGGTATTAAATTTGTTAGTGATATCAAAAAACCAGTACCTTATTCTGAAGATATCAAAACTGTTTTTACTCCTAGAAAATACATGACAGACGATCAAAGATTTGCAGCCAGACGACCAGATGTATTAGTTTTTGAAACAGATATTTTACAAGAAAATTTCACCTTAGCCGGTGATATTTTAGCCAAATTAAAAGTTGCCACTACCGGTACTGATGCAGATTGGATTGTAAAAATAATTGATGTGCACCCATCAATAATTGAAGAACAAAAAGAAGGTATGCAAGACCATTTAAAATTGAGCAATTATCATTTAATGGTTCGCAGTGACGTTATGCGAGGTAAATTTCGAAATAGTTTTACCTATCCTGAGGCTTTTATACCAAATAAAATAACTGATGTAAATATCAAGTTACAAGATGTTTTTCACACTTTTAAAAAAGGTCATAAACTTCAAGTACAAGTGCAAAGCACCTGGTTTCCTTTAATCGACCTCAATCCGCAAACATTTGTTCCTAACATTTTTAAGGCAAATAAAGAAGATTTTAAAACACAAACACATACTGTATTTACTTCTTCATCAATTGAATTTACCGTATTAAAATAAAAATATATTGGATTCGAATATTTCAAAAACAGGACAAAAAATTAAATTCGGTGTATTCTTACTCGCACCAGTTATATTTTTATATTTGGTTCTTTTTGTAAAATTAGACATAGATAACCCTCAAATTACCTATACTTTAGCGGTTGCTATTTTAATGGCATTATGGTGGGTTACAGAAATAATTCCTCTAGCCGTTACTTCATTATTACCGTTTATTTTATTTCCTGTTTTGGGCGTGATGAATGGTAAAGTTGTTGCGTCAAATTATTTTAATGATATTATATTTTTATTCCTTGGCGGATTTTTATTTGCTCTTGCCATGCAAAAATGGGATTTACATAGACGTATTGCTCTAAAATTGTTGTTGGTTGTTGGTAATAGTCCGGCAAAAATTATGTTAGGCTTTATGCTGAGTACAGCTTTTCTTTCGATGTGGATTTCTAATACAGCAACCACCATGCTCATGGTACCCATTTTAGTTTCAATTATTTTAAAACTAGAAGAAGTAAATCCTAAAGAAAATATCCAACATTTTTCAACAGGTCTTTTACTAGCTGTCGCTTATAGTGCTTCAATTGGTGGTATTTCAACTTTGGTTGGTACGCCTCCAAATTTATCCTTTGCCAGAATCTTTACCATTTATTTTCCAAATGCACCGGATATTACATTTGCATCCTGGTTTTTTTATGCCTTCCCCATAGTTGTGATACTATTCACAATCACTTTTACATATTTATATTTCGTTTTCGTTAAACGCGATGCTTCTCAATGGACAACCATTGACGCCTCAACAATAAATAATGAATATAAAAAATTAGGAGAGTGGATCAGTGAACAGAAAATATTAGCGGTACTGTTTGTTTTACTTGCCCTGCTTTGGTTTACCAGAGCCGATATTGCATTTGGGTCATTCACCATTAAGGGCTGGTCTAGTCTTTTTAACAATCCTTCGTTTCTAAATGACGGAACAGTTGCGATTACTATCGGAATTTTATTGTTTTTAATTCCATCCAAAAAGAAAAAAGGAACCTTTATCATGGACTGGAAAACTGCTGAAAATATTCCTTGGGATATTATTTTATTATTTGGTGGTGGCTTCGCTTTGGCAAGCGGATTTAAAGAATCTGGATTATCACAATGGTTTGGAGATCAGCTTATTTGGCTAAAAGAAGTGCATCCATTTATTATTATTTTAGCCGTAGCAATATTGATTACCTTTTTAACTGAATTGACTTCAAATGTTGCCACAGTAGAAACCTTTTTACCTGTACTGGCTGGTTTAGCTATGAGTATAGAACTGAATCCATTATTATTTATGTTGCCTGCAACTATTTCTGCTTCTCTAGCATTTATGTTACCATCCGCGACAGCGCCAAACGCAATTGTATTTGGTACAAAAAGATTAAAAGTATTAGACATGTCAAGAACCGGATTTATATTAAATATTATAGGTATTATTATTGTTACTCTAGCTACGTACTATTTAGGTACATTTATCTTTAATATACAACTTGATGCATTTCCTTTATGGGCAAAATAATAGTAAATGACATATTTGGAAAGGCTTTAATTGATTTTCAAAATAATAATTTCACTGAAAACATTACTACATATTCATCAGTTGCTGGAAAAGATATGATGGAATTATCTTGGCTTTTTAGAACATTTCACGAAATGCCATTAATCGAACAAACTGCATTGCAATTGTGTAAAGGATCTATTTTAGATATAGGCTGTGGAGCTGGAAGTCACACCTTGTTTTTACAGGATAAAGGGTTTAAAATAAAGGCAATTGATATTTCAGAAGGTGCGATAAAAACCTGTAATCTCCGAGGTGTTGAAAATGCATTTTTACAGGATATTATGCAATTAAAAAATGAAAAATTTGATACCATAATTGCATTGATGAATGGGACTGGTTTATGTGGGAAAATAGATAATCTTGAAAATTTACTTAAGCATTTAAAATCTCTTTTAACCCATAACGGACAAATTTTAATTGATTCTTCAGATATAATTTACATGTTTGAAGATGATTTTGGAGACATATCTATTCCGGAAAATCAAAATTATTATGGAGAAGTTGTATTTGAGTTTAAATACAAAAATGAGTTTAGTAAAAAATTTGATTGGCTTTTTATTGATTTTAATAATTTATGCATTCACGCCAATAATACTGGCTTACATTGTGAATTAATCCAACAAGGTTTTCACTATGAATATTTAGCCAAATTAACTTTAAACGTGAGTTCGACCTAAGGTTTTAAAATAGAGTACACAATTACTCCAAGTTAAGACCTCTAAACTAACCTAGTTTTGTTTTATCACTTTAAGTAGTACAAATAATAAAATACAAGCAAATATTAATAAAACAGCCATAACATTCCAGGTAAAAGCAAATCCATACTTATCTGATAACTGCATACCAATATTTGGCCCAAGTATATGAGCAACCGAAAAAGACATGCTATACAATGCCATATAATCACCTGGCTTGCCTCTTTTAGAGCGATTTAGAGCATAGGCATTTGAAAACGGAAAACCTAACATTTCTCCAAAGGACATAAACAACATACCAATGATTGCAATACCAATCCAATTTGAAATATTTAAAACTAAAAAACTTACTGCTAATAAAAATATCCCGGCAATAACAATTTTTAAACCTTCTAATTTACTCTTTTCTAAGGCGTGAACCATTGGCCATTTCAAACAAAAAAATAACAAAACCATTCATAGCCAACAATAAGCCTATCTGCTTTTCATTCATTCTCAAATTTTCACTATAAAACAATGGAACGGTTGAAAAATATTGCATAAAAGTAAAGCCAATTAAAAACATGGCAGCAATACAAGAAATTCCATCTACCCAAAATAATGCTTGATAACTAATATAGGTAATAATCAAACCACCAATAGCCGGTCCAAAAGAAAACCCCAAGTTAATGGCCAGTCTAATTAATGTAACAGATCTGGTTCTATTTTCTTCTTTACTATAATCCGACAAAGCAACCCAAATAGCTGGTCTAAAAGCATCTGCAACCAAAGTCAGTAAAAAAACACCTAAACAAAGAAAATAAAAAGAAACTATAAATTGCAAAGCAAAAAAGGCCAAACCTGTTAAAAATAAACTGGTATACATCACTTTATAATAGCCAACTTTATCGGCTAATTTTCCTCCAAAAAAAACACCTACAACCGAACCAAGACCATAAAAAGTCATAATCCAACCAACTTGACCAAAAGTAAACCCTAAATATTTAGTAAGGTACAAGGATAAAAATGGAATTACCATGGCTCCAGCCCTATTGACAAATATGGTCAAGGCCAAAAACCAAACTTCCCTAGACAATCCTTTGTAAGGTGTGATCAATTTTGTTAGCATATTGTAAAGGTAAATAAAGTGCATTCTTTATTATTTAATCATCATCATTTAATGATATAGCTCTATAAAATATACTTATATTTGATTCATTAAATTCACACCATGAAACGTTTCATATTACTTAGTATTTTTTTAATAAATATGACCTTGTTTGCACAACAAAACAAACAAATAAAAGAAGCACAGAAGTTTCAAAACAAGCTCAATAAAGAATTTGCAGATAAAGAAGAAAGCCCTTTATTAAAGGTCGATTTAAAAAACTTTAAATCTCTAGATTTTTTTGAAATTGACTCTGTTTTTATTGTTAAGGCTAAACTAAAATTATTTAAAAATAGCAAACCTTTTAAAATGCAAACTACCACAAACAGGCTGCCTATTTATAAAGTATATGCAAGCGCCACGTTTAAAATCAACAATAAAGAGTTTGTTTTACATATTTACCAAAGTCAAAAATTACTTCTAACCGATAATTTTGAAGATCTATTATTTTTACCCTTTACCGATAAAACGAATGGTGACAGTTCCTATGGAGGTGGGCGATATATTGACTTAGATATACCTGAAAATGATACTATAATTATAAACTTCAACAAAGCTTACAATCCTTATTGTGCGTATAACAGTAAATATTCTTGCCCTATTCCACCTAGCACGAATCATTTAAACGTAGAGGTAAATGCAGGCGTAAAAGCATTTGATGGCCATTAATCAATATACCTTAAAGTAATATTTTATATTTTTCTAACATTGTTTAACTGGTAGCTTTAATCAAGTCTATGTTTTTAAAGCCGAGCGGTCTCATATCTTTTATCGGACACTTATGTTTTTCTAAATTAATTTAGCTAGATATAAACCTAAAAATAGTGCGGCAAACCCTAGAATAAAGGTAATAGACAAATAAGGCAGAAAATTAAAATAATTACCGTCCTTCACCAATATATAATTTTCGTACATAAAAGTTGAATAGGTTGTAAATCCTCCGCAAAATCCTGTTGCAAAAAACAAGGTGTATTTTTCAGGAAAATTACCTGATTTTAACATTATACCAAAAATCAATCCGATAAATAAACTCCCTAAAACATTAGCTGCTAAGGTTCCATAAGGTATGGCATTTTCAAAATTATTGAGTTTTAAACTTAACCAATACCTGAGAGCACTACCTAAACCACCTCCAATAAAAACTAAAAAAACTTGCTTCATACTTTTATTCTAATTTTAGTTTATCTGCATCTACCCACGACCTTTTTTCTTTAACTACACCTTTATTTAAAATAACAATTCCCGGATTCGCCCTTACAATTGTTTTTAAAGTGGTCTCATCGCAAAAAAGCAGATCAAATTCAAAATTATATTTTGCTTTTATCTTTAAAAAATCATCTTTTGTCGACGCTGAAAATAAATAAACTGTATACCCTTTTTGTAAGGCACTTTCACTTAATTTTTTAATTTCAATTAAACCTTTTTCCTTTGCCTTGTTCAAATCATAAGCCACAATAAGCATTAAGCGCTCTTTTTGCATCAACAGTTCGGTTATATCTTCGTCATCTTTTTCCATAGTAAAATCATGAATTGGCGGAACATATCCTTCTTCGATGATTTTCGTTTTTCTATCTACAAAAGTTGCGCCTTCAATATTCCATGGTTTATCTTCGGTAGTGTATTTTTTATCTACTCCATCTACTTTATAAATCCATGTATCTTCAAAAATAGGTTTTGCAGCTCCTTCAGGAAACAACATTCCTTCTGGTATATTCTTGCCTACTGCATAAGCTCTAAAATCAATAATTGGCAAATGTTTTAATACAAAAAAAGTGATAAATACAAAGGATAAAAGGGATATAAACGTAACAATTTTTACAAAAAACTCAGAAATAAACGGCTGAATATCGTAAACTCCCTTAATCAAAATTAAAATTAAAGCTATTAGAATAATATTCTTATAAAAAGTTTCCCATGGCGTCAATGTGATTGCATCGCCAAAACAACCGCAATCGGTAACTTTATTATAATAAGCAGAATACCATGTTAAAAATAAAAAGAGCAAGGTTATAAAAAATAAACTCCAAACAGTTAGTTTGGATTTAAAACCCACCAATAGCATGACACCAAGCATTATTTCGGCCAAAATCAAAACAATTGAAAACTGTAAAGCATAAGGACTTAAAAAATCTAAATTTAAAACATCGGCTCCAAAATATTCTTCAAATTTATAAGCTGACCCTAAGGGGTCTACCAACTTTACAAATCCTGAAAAAATAAAAGTAATAGCAACTAAAATTCTCGCAATTTGGGTTAATATATTCATCTACAATTATTATAATATGTTATTTAATTTACTTCATGCATCAAAATTAAAGCAAAAACAGCATAATTTATCATATCTTGATAATTGGCATCTATTCCTTCAGAAACCAACGTTTTTCCTTTATTATTCTCAATTTGCTTAACGCGGAGTAATTTCTGTAAAATTAAATCTGTTAAAGAACTCACACGCATATCGCGCCAAGCCTCACCATAATCATGGTTCTTATTTTCCATCAAGGTTTTTGTTTCGGCTATGTGTTTATCGTATAAATTAATGGCTTCATCAACATTAATATCTGGTTTATCTACTATTCCTTTTTCAATTTGAATTAATGCCATAACAGAATAATTGATTATTCCGATAAATTCAGGAATTTCATCTTCATCTACCTTTCTTACATTATTCTCTTGCAATTGTCTTATTCTTTGGGCTTTTATAAAAATTTGATCCGTTAATGACGGTAAACGCAAAATGCGCCAGGCACTTCCATAATCAGTCATTTTATTTATAAAAAGAGAACGACATTTCTCAATTACACCGTCATATTCTTCTTTAGTTCTTTGCATGTAAATCGTATAAAATAAGAGATTTTGATTATTAGTATTATAAAAACGAATTTATAAAAATCTAATGAATTATTATCAATGGTTTGTTTATTTTTACAAAAGATATTAATTATAAAATATAATTTATGCAAAAGATAGCTGTGTTTTGCGGATCGAGTATTGGTTTTAATGGCATCTACGAAATTGAAGCCAAAAAAGTGGGTGCGTATTTTGCTCAAAAAAATATAGGTTTGGTATATGGTGGTGGTAAAATTGGCATGATGGGAGCTATTGCTGATGCAATACTTGAAAACAAAGGTGAAGTTATTGGTGTGATCCCTGGACTTTTAAGACATGAAGAGGTAGCACACGCTAAAATTACAAGAATGATAGTCACCAAGAAAATGTCGAAAAGAAAAGTAAAAATTAGCAAATTGGTTGATGGATATATTGCTATGGCGGGTGGATTTGGCACCTTAGATGAAATATTTGAAGCACTCACATTGGGGCAATTAGGTATCGAAAGCAAACCAATTGGCATTTTAAACACCAATAATTTTTTTACACATACTTTAAATCAGTTAGACCTTATGGTTAAAGAAGGGTTTTTAAAACAAAATAATCGAGACATGATTTTGGTAAGTGATAATATTGAGGAATTAATTGAGAAAATGAACCGTTATCAAGCCCCAAAAATGAGTAAAATTGTCAATACTGTAGCGAGCAAATAAAAATGAAAAGTATAAATTGTAAAGGGACCTTAATTGATTTAAATTCACCCAAAGTTATGGGTATTTTAAACCTTACACCTGATTCTTTTTACGATGGCGGAAAATATAAATCGGATAAGGTAATTCTATTTCAAATTGAAAAAATGCTAAAAGATGGAGCTACTTTTATAGATATTGGTGCTTACTCTTCTAGACCTGGAGCAAAAAATATTAGTGAAGAAACAGAATTGTCACGCATACTACCAATTTTAAAAATTGTTATTGATAATTTTCCTAAAATAATAGTTTCTATTGATACTTTTAGAAGCAAAGTTGCCAAACAATGTGTTGCTATTGGAGCTAGTATGATTAATGATATTTCAGCTGGCAGTATGGATACTAATATGTTTACCACAATTGCTGAAATGCAAGTTCCTTATATTATGATGCATATGCAAGGTACACCACAAAATATGCAGGAAAAGGTTGTTTATCATGATCTGATACAAGATATTATCTACTACTTCTCGAAAAAAATTAATCGGTTGAGAAATTTAGGAGTAAACGATTTAATTTTAGATGTTGGTTTTGGTTTTAGTAAAACATTAGATCAAAATTATGAATTGCTCCAAAATTTGAACTTATTTACCAATTTAAATTTACCCATTCTTTCAGGTTTATCAAGGAAATCAATGTTGTACAATTATTTAAATATCACAAATAAAGAAGCTTTAAATGCAACCACAGTTGTAAATACTGTCGCTTTACAACAAGGGTCAAATATTTTAAGAGTTCATGATGTTAAAGAAGCTATAGAAACTATTAAAATATTGAAAAAAGTAAAATAATATTATGCAAAAACATCCATCGCTGTCAGTTTTCATATTATTAATACTTTTTACCAGTTGTATGGATAAAAAAATTCAATTACCTAAAATTGAATCCGAAGGAATTTCTGATATATACAACCATTCAAGTATTTGGATATTTTTTGAAATAAAAGGTGGAGACACCATAGCTACTTTAAATAAAAACAATAAAATTTTAAACACACACTGGATATATAATATTGATAAAAGGCTACCAATGCAAAAAGTCACTCCTTTTTTACATGAGATGCAAGAAAACAAAAACAAAGATTCTATGCACAAAAAGGGAGGCATGCTTAATTATTTTAGTTATGCTGATATACTAAACAATAAAAATGCATTAATTAATATGCATCCAACCAACTATATCTACACAGAAAAAGCGTACCAAGAACTATTAACAAAAGAAGGGAACAAAAAAATAATTGAATTGAATATCCAAAATAATCAATTATTTTTAGATGGAGAAAAAATAGACTTCACTAAATTAAATGATTCACTTTATAATATCCATTTAATGGATAGCTTAAACAACATGAAATTAATAGTAAAATATAATGGCAATCTTAGTTATCAAAATTACTTAAAAACAAAAATTATACTAAACAATACTAAAGTTAAAATTGATTCAACCGAATATATTTATAGTTTAAAATAATTCTTACATTTACAAAAACTAACAACCTATTGGACGCCATAGATTTTTTAAATATCAGCTTTTTAGACATTTTAGATATTGTTTTAGTTGCTGTTCTTCTTTTTTATATCTTCAAACTTATACGAGGTACCGCTGCGATTAATATTTTTATTGGAATTGCAATAATTTACTTAATTTGGAAATTAACACAAGCCCTCGAAATGGAATTATTAAGTGATATACTTGGTAAATTTTTGGGTGGTGGTTTTATTGCTTTGATTATTGTTTTTCAACAAGAAATAAGAAAGTTTTTATTGATGATTGGCTCTACTAATATTGCTTCGAAAAAAGGATTTCTTAGGTATTTTAGTTTTTTAAAAACAGAAATTGTTCCAAATAACCATGTTGATGAAATTGTTACTTTTTGTGAAGAAATGGCAAAAATAAAAACTGGTGTTTTAATTGTATTGGAAAGAAACAACAGTTTGGAATTTGTAAAGTTAACCGGTGACCCAATGCATATTGAAATAAACAAACCAATATTAAAAAGTATTTTTTACAAAAACAGTCCCTTACACGATGGTGCTATTGTAATTGAAAAAGATATTATAACAGCCACCAGAGTGATTTTACCCATAGAAAACACCATTGATATTCCTTCGCATTTTGGTTTAAGACATAGAGCTGCTTTGGGTATAACCACAAGGTCTGATGCCCTAGCTATTGTAGTTTCTGAAGAAACTGGCCAAATTTCATACATAAATAATGGTGCGTTTATTCTTTTTGAAGACAGCAATGAACTAACTGAAATCATTAAGGAAGACCTTTCTTAATTCATCTTTTTTTTATGAGTAAGCATTTAATTTTCGAAACAGAACGACTAGTTATCCGACAATTTTTACCTGCTGATAAAGACTCTTTTTTTGATATGATGGGCAATCCAAAAGTAATGCAATCCATACCTTTAGCAACATTAACTAGAGAAGAAAGCGATTTAAAATTGCATGAAATATTAACACTATATAAAATTAAATCTGAAAAGAAAATATGGGTTGTCGATCTTAAAAGTAATTTTGAAATGATAGGCCTATGTGGGTTAATTATCAATAATGAAAATGAAAATGAAATCGCCTACAGGTTAAGAGAAAAATATTGGAAACATGGTTACGGTACTGAAATAGCCACCGGTTTAATAAAATATGGTTTTGAAAAATTGCATTTTGACCTTATAACAGGCGATGCCTATATTCACAATTTAGAATCGATCAAAATATTAGAAAAATTCATGTTTTTTAACAAAGAATTTTACAATGAAAAAGATAACTGCCTTAACAGAAGATATAAATTGTGTAAAAAAGATTGGTTAAAAAAAATTAGCTAGCTTTTTTCTGTATAAATTGGATATTATATAATCTGCTGTAATAACCTTTTCTATCCAATAGTTCTTTATGTGTTCCTTGCTCAACTATTTTCCCCTCATCCATTACAATAATCTTATCGGCCTTTTTAATTGTGACCAGTCGATGTGCAATGATAATCGAGGTTCTATTTTTAGTTATCTTCTCTGTTGCCTTCTGAATTAATTTTTCTGACTGAGAATCTATAGAGGATGTAGCCTCATCTAATATCAATATACTCGGCTTACTAACAGATGCTCTTAAAAAAGCAATTAACTGCCTCTGCCCTACAGAAAGCATTACTCCTCTTTCTTTTACATTGTAATTATAATTATTTGGCAGAGACATAATAAAATCATGTATTCCTATTTCTTTTGCAACAACTTTAACTTCATCTAAAGTAATAGAAGTATTCTTTAAAGTAATATTATTAAAAATAGTATCAGAAAATAAGAATACATCTTGTAATACAACTGCTATTTGGTTACGTAATTCATGTAACGTATAATTGCTAATAGCAATACCATCAATACAAATCTCACCCTGATCTATATTATAAAATCGATTCAGTAAATTAATAATGGTTGATTTTCCTGCCCCGGTTGCACCAACAATTGCAACTGTATCTCCTGCTTGGATATCAAATGAAATACCTTTAACAACTTCTTCTCCTTTAATATAACTAAAATAAACATTTTTAAAAGAGATATTGCCCACAAAGGAAATTGTGTTTATTTCACCATTATCAGTTTCGGTTTCATTAGAATCCATTATTTTAAAGACTCTTTCAGCCGCAACCATTCCCATTTGTAAAGTGTTGAATTTATCCGCGATTTGCCTTAATGGTCTAAATAGCATGTTGTTCATCATAATAAAACTAATAATCTCACCAGCAGATATAGAACTATCAATTGCCGCATTTAAACCTCCATACCACACAACCAAACCAATAGCAATAGATGGCAATAATTCGGCAATCGGAAAAAATACTGAATTATACCAAACTGTTCTAATCCATGCTTTTTTATGTTTGTTATTTATTGCCTTGAATTTGTCATACTCTATTTTCTCTCTGGTAAACAATTGAATAATTCGCATACCAGTTAAACGTTCTTGAATAAAGCTATTCAAATTTGAAACCTCAGTTCTTACTTCCTGAAAAGCAGATTTCATTGCCTTTTGAAATATTTTTGTAGCAAAAATTAATATGGGTAAAATGGCAAATACGATTAGAGCCAATTGCCAATTCATCCATAACATTACCATTGCAATAATTAGCATTTTTAACAAATCACTAATAATCATAAATAATCCCTGCCCAAATACACTGGCAATTGTTTCAATATCTGAGACTACTCGGGTAACCAATTTACCAACGGATGAATTGTTAAAGTACTGCATTTTAAAATGCAATAAATGTTTAAAAATCTGGGTACGTATATCCTTTATAATATTTTGGCCTAACCAATTGGCAAAGTATATAAAAAAGAATTGAAATATCACTTCAATGGTCAATGCTACTAACATTAGTACTGCAAAAATCAATAATTGTTGCCCATCTCTATTTACAATATAGTCATCAATTATTTGTCTTAATAAAACGGGTCTTATTGCTGCAAAAATCGCCAATAACAATACTGAAATAACAGATATTGTAAACTGTTTTTGATAAGCTTTAGCATAAGTCATAAGCCTTACAAAAAGCTTGTAATCATAAACTTTACCAGTTACTTTATTATTTTTTTTGTTGTCAGACATTTTGATTCAATATTCCCTCCCGGTATTCAACTTTACACAAAAATAGCCCATGTGCCTTAACAGATGCTCCCGCATTGGTACGGTCTTGACTTTCTATTATTTTTCTAAAATCGTCTAAATTTAACTTTCCTAATCCTATTTCTAATAAGGTTCCTACAATAGCTCTTACCATGTTGCGTAAAAACCGATTGGCACTAATTTGAAAAATCAACATATTACCCTCTCTTTGCCAAATGGCATTAGAAATTGTACAAATGTATGTTTTAACATCAGTTTTTGATCTAGAAAAACATTTAAAATTCTCATATGTACAGAGTAATTTTGCTGCCTTATTCATTTTTTTTATATCATATTCAAGACCATTTACTTGTAAAGCCAAATCGGTTACAAATGGGTCTTTACGTAAACTAATTCTATACTCATAACTCCTGCAAATGGCATCGAACCTAGCGTGCGCTTTATTATTGACTTTAAATATTTTTATTATAGCAATATCTTTTGGCAAAAAGGCATTCAACTTAAAATGTAGATTTTCTTCATCAAATATTAGATTGCAATCAAAATGCAAAAAAAATTGACTCGCGTGAACTCTTGCATCCGTTCTACCACAGCCAATTACAGCAATTTTCTCACTTAATAAGATCGATAATGCCTTTTCCATCTCTTCTTGAACAGAATTAGCATTTGGTTGTATTTGCCAACCGTGATACATTTTTCCATTGTAAGAAAGTTCAATAAAATATCTCAAAAACCTGTATTTTTACGAAAAACAAAGATAATATAATTATACATTAAATTTTTAATGAAAAAAATATTACTCCTTTCTGATACTCACGGATTTATAGATAATAAAGTTTTAAGCTACTGTCGTCAAGCGGATGAAGTTTGGCATGCTGGAGACATTGGGAATATAAAAGTGGTAGATCAAATTAAAAAAACAACTAAATTAAGGGCTGTTTACGGAAATATTGATGATAAAATAATAAGGTCTGAATTTCCTTTAGACAATATATTTAGCATTGAAGATGTAAAAGTTTGGATAACACATATTGGTGGTTACCCCAATCGATATAACCAAAGGATTAAAGAACAGTTGATTAAAAACCCTCCTGATTTATTTATTTCTGGACATTCACATATTTTAAAGGTACAATTCGATAAAAAAAACAACATATTGCATTTAAATCCTGGTGCCATTGGTAATTACGGAATACACCAAGTGAAAACCATGCTCAGGTTTGAAATTGAAAAAACTGAAATAAAAAATCTAGAAGTTATTGAAATTGAGAAAAATATTTAACTCTTTTTATAAATTGGTACCGAAATAAAAATACTGGTTCCCTCTCCCTTTTTAGAATTGATATTAAAAACTCCATGCATTATTTTTACTCGTGCGTCAATATGGCTTAAACCTAAGCCATCTTTTTTTCTTTCTTTCTTCACATCAAAGCCCTTACCATCGTCAATAATTTGAATTAAAAGTTTTTCCCCATTTCTTTCAATTAAGGTGATCGAAGCATTTTTAGCCTTACTGTGTTTCAATATATTATTGATTAGTTCTTCAATAATACTATAAATTTTAATTTCAAATTTCTGATTGTATCTTTTAACTCCATTATCATCACTAACCAGTTCTAATTGAGAATTTGAATACTTTTCACAAATGTCATGAATGGCAAAGGCCAACCCAAATTTAAGTAAAACAGACGATATCAACTCATGTGAAAGATTTCGTATTTTAATAGAGGCTTCATTTATAATATCTTGAGCCTTAGTTATTTCTACAGGCACTTTAGTTTTTAATATAGATTTTGATGCTTGTAAATGTAAGTTAGCTGAAGACAGTAAGGCACTTACACTATCGTGTAATATTTCGGCTATAGTTTTTCTTTCTTTTTCTTTGGCGTCAATAGTGGCATTGATTATTCTGGTTTGCAAATCGTTATTTACTTGTTCAATTTTATTTTGCTGTTTTAATTTATAATTTTTATAAAATATTAAAGTTAAAATAACAAATACTAAAGTTAAAAATGCCAAACCGTAAAACAATACTTGAGCCCGAAATGTATTACCTTTTTCTTCTTCTGTTTTTTGTTCTTCTTTAGCTAAATTATATTTGGCATCTACTTCGGCCAAACTTTCAGTTAATCGTGTATCACTTAATCTATCTTTTATTTTAACAGATTTATACAAGTAATTATAAGCATTCTTATAATCTTTTAGTGAATCATAAGACACAGATAAATTCTCATAAATAATCCTTTTTATATACAAAGCCCTTGAAGAAGTATCCTCAATAACATTAGTTTCTGCTTCAATATATTTTTTAATTGCAGTTTTAAAATTACTCTCAAAGTGATAAAGATTGCCTAAATTAACTTTCAAAGAAGCTATTCCAACGGTATCTCTTTGTTGTAACTTTATTTTAATACCTTCTTTGGCATAGGCTTTAGCCAGGTCAAAATTATCATTATTTTGGGCTATAACACCTAAATTATTATAGGCATTGGAAATTCTTTGTTCTGTTTTTGCCGTTACCGGAAAATACGTTACTTGTCGAAAATAATATTTGGCACTATCTGCATTTTTTTTTGCATAATAAAAACTACCTAACCTAATCAATGACTTAGTAATATTGATGGTGTCTTTAATTAAGATCGCACTTTTTAACGCCTTTTTATTATAAAAGATTCCTTTGTCAAAATTTTGAGAATTCACAAATACTTTTGCTAAGTAACTCGAAAATTCAATATTTAGTGGTGAAAAAGGATTCGTCTTTAATTTTTCATAACCATCCAATAAAATTTCAAGAGCCTTTTCTTTTTTATCCGTTTCAAAATATATTTGAGCACGTCTAAAATCAAAAGCTAACTGACGCTCGCTATTTGGTCTAAATAAAAAAGTGTTTTTGGTGTTTTTGATTAGATTCTCTGCATCATCAAAATTATAAACCTTGATCAAAGAATCTATTTTTTCAAGTTTACTTTCTATATATTTAGCTTCATTATTTTGATCTTGCCCATAGACAAACACTCCTAAAATAAAAAATAATATATAAGAGTACTTTTTGAAAATATCAATAAAAGGATTTGAAATCAAATTAGAATAAGTATTTTTGATTTATACGACTTCATTTTTAAGGGCAAATATAGCCAAACCTACACTGTTTTTTACTTTTACTTTTTTCATTAGATTTTTTCGATGCGTTTCAACTGTACTTTCACTAATGTGCAACTCTTCTGCAATTTCTCTTGTACTGTACTGTTGTGCAACCAGTTTTAAGACTTGCACTTCCCTTTTTGTTAAAGAACTAATTAAAACACCATCTTGACTACCTTCGTTTTTAACCTGTCCGTTTAGCAGGGTTTGCATCATTTTTTCTTTTACATCATCGGTAAAGTATTGATTACCTTCCGCAACCTTATATACGGCATTTACTATATGTTCTCCTGCAGATTTTTTGGGTACAAAACCTTTTGCCCCCATATTAAGTACTTCTTTTACCAATTTAACATCATCATAGCTTGACAAAATAATAATCTCAGGAACATTTTTGTTCTTTTTAATTTTTTTTAATACTTCTATGCCATCCAATTCAGGCATATTGATATCTAATATTAAAACATCTGCATTGTTATTTTTAAACCAATCCAATACTTCAATACCATTTAAAGAAAATCCAACCACCTCAATATCAGGCTCAATATTTAACACAGCTTTTACTCCATCAATCAAAATTTGATGGTCATCAGCAATGTGTACTTTAATCTTATTCCCCATTTTACTTGCAATTATTAAGATAAATAATTCTAGTATTACTAAAAAAAATCCGAAAAACTAATTTTTCGGATTCATTTATAGCTTACTAAAAAAACGTTTAATAACTAGTTATATTGCACGAGAAAATATTATTCCCAAATAATAATTCCTTTAGGTCTTCTATCTGGATCTTGTGCATTTAACAAAGCATCCATAGCAGCAACATCATAGTTATTTGTATAAATGTTGTTAAATGCTGTTTCTACCTTACCGTTAACCAATTTTAAGCCTAATGTAACTGTTTTAGATTGATTAGAATTACCATTTTCAACTAAAAATATCTCGTTAGAAGAACCAATTAAAGAAGAAGAAACAATAACGTTTTGATCTACAGTAAAGGTTACAGAAAAGTCTCCGTTGCTATTTTCCATGATTGGAGCAGTTTCTAATAAAGTACCTTCTATATCCGCTAAAACCTTTGTAGTGTTGTTAGTAAGATTAGAAGTAAATGATGCCATAATTAATAATAAGGCAATTGCAATTGTAAAGTTTTTCATAATAATAAATTTTAAAGATTTGTTTGTATGTATTTTAATTGTCAACTTAAATAAGTCAACTGGTCAAATGTATTTGCAATTAACATACAAAACAATAGTGGAAATAGGGATTTTTTGATATACCCAAATACCACCATATATATCCCTGAAAACCACTATTTAACGATTTTCAAGGATATATATTATATTATTATGTGATTTTATATTTTTCTATTTCATTTTTATTACAAAATAATTCTGTAACTATCTAATTTTGCGTTTTTTATAATTATATATAGCATGTTGTGCCATTATTATTTGAATATTTAACTAAAATTTATTACCTTGCATCATCCGTTGAATTTAAATTCAATAGTTGAAATACTTAATAGTAAGAAGAGAAGTTATTTGTTATTTATCAATAAATTGTTTTACTTCTCTTCTAACTCCCTTTCCTTTTTCCCCTTTAATAGAAGTAAAACTTCTAAAAAAATACCCACATT
>CAYPHN010000017.1:0-21933 GCA_964410265.1 uncultured Flavobacteriaceae bacterium
AGGTCGGTGTGCGTATAACATCATCTAGTGACCTGCGCCCAGCTACTTGTAGTGATGATTTTTCTCCTATCGGAATATCTGCAAAAACATCGGCACTAATAAAATTAACGCCTAGACTACCTTCAAAATTACTTTGTATTTGGTCATCAGTATTCATCTGTATGCTACCTGAAACACCATCGGTATATGAAGCGTCCGTACCATTGGTAATTACCGTTGCCGTTTTTGTAATTTGAGGATTAAAACTAGAAATTAAGCCAAAAAAGTGTCCAGATTGATACATTTTAATACCATCCCACATTATTAAGTTTTGGTCGTGAGAGCCACCTCTTATGTTTATATTAGAAACGGTTTCATCTACACTTAGTATTCCAGGAAGTGCCTGTACCGTTTGCAATACATCTGTTTCTATAAGACCTGGAAGTGCAGTGAATTTCGAAAAGTTAATAGTTGTAGTTCCATCTCTATTTTTATCGATACCTCGTACTAAATAGCCTTCTACAACAACAGCAGCAATTTTTAGTTCATCTTCATACATTTGGATGGTTGCACATTGCTCTGAACTAAAAAATCTAGCTTGTCGTTTTATAGTCTTAAAGCCTAGAAATCGAATTTCGATGTATTCATCTAGTGAAGTTACAGTAAGTTCAAAAAAACCATCATTTTTACTTACGCCATTTCTTGTTTTTCCTCTAATGGTTGCGCCTTCAAGGGATTTAAGAGAACGTACATTTTGCAAATAACCACATATTCTGAATGGTTTTGTGATGGTGTAAATTGATGTACCAATTTTGGTAAATCGCAATGAAGCTTCAACTTCTAAACGTTTCAAATTTTCAATAAGTGTACGCCTTCGCAAAAGCGGGAAAACAGTTATTTCACTTAATATATCACTTTGATAATTGAACTGCACCTGATGTTGTTCTGACAAAATATCGAGCACCTCTTTAAGCGGAATCTTTTCTTCCGAAGTTTGCCCTTGGATCCTAAAAGACCAAAAAATGCAAATTATAAATATGATATAAGTCCAATTACTCTTCTGCATTCCTAATAACGACCACGTTTTTACTATTTATTTCGTAGGTCAAATTAAGACTTTCTGTAGTCGCTTTTAGAGCATTATCCAAATTATCAAGCTCGAATGCTCCAGTAAATAAAATAGAATTATCTATATCGTCTGCAACGATCTTTATATTGTAATGGCTCTCTATAGATGCAAAAACATCTCCGATACTCGCTTGTTCAAAAACCCTCATATTTCGTAACCACTCAGGCTGAATAACAGCAACATCAAATGCTTCTGGCGTACCATTTATGATACGGTATGCTTTACCAGCAGGAAGTTTAGTGGTCTTATTATTGAATAGAATCTGTACCAATCCTTCGTAACATATCACACTAAAAATACTATCTCGGGCTATCACATTAAATTGTGTTCCTAAAACGCTCACGGTGCCGAATTCTGTATTTACATCAAAACGTTTGCCTTTGGCCACTTTAAAATACGCCTCTCCTTTTAATTTTACATTACGTTCTTTACTCCAATCTTCATCAAAATTCAATTGAGACAATTCATTTAAAGTTACCATTGAATTATCTGGAAGCGTGATTTGTTCCGTTTGCGCTAATTGTGTTTCAAACGTGCTATGCCTGTCTTTATCAAAAAGTGAATAAAGTCCAAAACCAATAACAAATACAGCAGCAATTCTAACCAATGTTTTTGTCCAATTTTTGGTGTTTTTGGGTTTTTGATGAAGTCCTTTTTCAAGATTTTCGAAAGAGGTTACCTTAGATGTGTTTTGCCCTTTAAACCTTTTGCCTTCTTGAATAATCTCGTTCAGAAAAGCCTTTTCCTCTAGCGAGTCAAAAGCTTTCTGCTCTTCTGATCTAAGGTCATTTTCTAACCATTTTTTTATA
Source organism: uncultured Flavobacteriaceae bacterium (assembly GCA_964410265.1). Taxonomy (GTDB): domain Bacteria; phylum Bacteroidota; class Bacteroidia; order Flavobacteriales; family Flavobacteriaceae; genus Lutimonas. The sequence goes on from CAYPHN010000017.1 coordinate 1,918, forward strand.
AGGTAGTTTTTATCCATTTACTTCACGTTATATTCTTAAAACAACTTCCTAGGACAATGTCCCATAAATTACTTCAATTTAAAATCATCTAACTGTTCTGTCAAAATAGCAAACGCCGCGTAAATGCGATGTCCAACTATTTTTCTTGTAACACCTATCATTTCTGCAATTTCTTTATGTGTTTTACCTTCTATCTTACTTAATATAAAAGCCTCTCGCTGTTCTGGTTTTAGATTGGAAAGCACCTTTTCATAACGTACAAGAAACTGCTCTTTACGCATTATGAACTCAGGTGTCTCGTTGGTATAATCTTTCGGTTTTACTTTATTATAATTAAGAACTACCTTTTGATGCTTTACCTCGTTAAGCATCATATTATTTACAACCGTATATAAGTAAGATTTTGTGGTTTGGGGAGTTATTTTAGCACAATTTTGCCACATTTTTATAAAGGCATCCTGAACTTTATCTGAAGGGTTTAATTGCGCTCCATATTTATAATATAGTAAGTCGCTAAGATTTTGTGCATACTTTTCATAGAGCTTAGAAAAAAGTATTTTATCACAAATATTTTTATGTAGTTCTTTAAGCAAATGTATAGTAGTATTTTTCGGTTGTAAAGATATGTAAAATAAAATTGATTTTTTTTGGGACATTGTCCTAGGAAGTTGTTTTAAGAATATAAGCAGAAACAAGAAAGCATCTTGTATGTTATTTCAGTAAATGCTTTTTAAACATATATCAATAAAAAAAATAAAAATTTTATGAGAACTTTAAAACCCGTATTACTAGCATTACTATTTTTCTTTGCATTTTTTACATCGTGTCGTACCGAAGATGATTTGTCTATTGACCCACCAGTTGATCAAGCACTATTAGCTAATTCTACCATTGCTAAATTAATGAGTAAAACCTCTCTAAAAGATGGTTCTTTTGACAATATCATAGATAACGCCAGTTGTTTTAATGTACAATTACCAGTAACGGTAGTTGCAAACGGAACCGAAGTCATTGTAGATTCTATAGATGACTACCAAACCATCGAAGATATATTTGATGCGGATAATAATGATACGGACATATTAGATATTATGTTTCCGATAACGGTAGTTTTTTCGAATTATACAACAAACGTTGTAAATACCTATCCAGAGTTACTTGCATTAATTACACAATGCCCAGGGGAAAACTCTGATGATGATGATATAGAATGTATTGATTTTCAGTACCCAATAAGTGCATCTGTTTTTGATGAAGGCAATGACTTAATCGATACTATTGTTATTAATAACGATAATGATATGTATGATTTTATTGATGATTTAGATGATTATGCAGCGGTTACTATAAGCTTTCCTATCACGGTTATTCTTGCTGACGGAACGACAGTACCCATCAATAACATTTTTGAATTGCAAGCTGCTATTGAAGATGCAGAAGATAGCTGTGATGAAGATGATGATAACGATTATAACGATGATGATTGTGATGACTGCACAACAGGCGATTTAGAAGCAATTTTAGCTAATTGTGCAAACTGGAACGTTGATGAATTAGAGTTGAATGACAATGATCTAGAGGACCAATATAATGGATATGTTTTCAATTTTAAATCTGATGGTACTATTACCATTACGGAAAACAGCAATATAATTACTGGAACTTGGTCATTAACAGGCTCAGGTAACAATATCGATTTTATTATCAATATACCAAGTTTACCAGACTTTAACGGCACTTGGAATTTACACGAAATAGAACAAGAATCTGGCGAAACAGAAATTGAGTTTGAAAAAGGAAATGACGACGAACTTAGCTTTAAAAGTAACTGTTAATAACGATAATGTATAAACATTTATCGGTTTGTAAATTATATAAATTATGAAAAAACAATTTTATTTTGGTCTAATAATGCTATTAGGCATCACTTTATTTTCTGCCTGCTCAACGGATGATGATGGCAGCTTGGACAATAGCCTAAAAATTGCTCAAGTCCAATCAGTAGTAAAATCTGGCACTTGGCGTATTACGAATTTTAATGATTCGGGTCAAGATGAGACGTCAGATTTTACAGGCTACAATTTCACGTTTGCTAGAGATGGAACATTATCTGCTTCTGATGGTACAACTACCTTAAATGGAACTTGGTCAGTTACAAACGATAGTAGTGATGACAACGATATTGAATTCAATATTTTTTTCTCTATACCCACTTCAAATAATTTTGAAGACTTAAATGATGATTGGGGTATTGTATCTACATCAGCTACCAGAATTGAGTTAATAGATGATAGTGATAACAATAGCAGTACAGATAGGTTAACTTTTGAAAAGAACTAAAGAGATATTATTATAGTTAAGTCCCCCCTTAACTCGTCCCAGATTGATTAATAGCAGCCAGTCGTTAGTTTGAAAGCTAACGACTGGTTTTTTTATGCTAGAATGTTACGGTTAATTAATCCATTACAAACTTGGAGCCTGCTTGCTGTAATGATACTAGAACTAAAAGTGGTGCCTCTATCGTACTGATAGAATTTTAAATCAATAATTTTTAATCCAAATTTCCAGATATGCGCTTTCACGAAAATGTCTGTATAAGAAAAACTAAATTGATTTGCAGAGTACTCAGAAAGGTCATAATCTGAAGTATAAAATTCATCTGTGGATAAAGCCGTTTCATAAGGATTAAAATAATCAGCTGCTGTTTGATTATAAAACCTGTATGAAGGGTACAATGTAAACTTATCTGTAATTTTTACAGACACTTCAATATTTGCTGTATGCGATGTAATACCCAAGTTATCAAAGTAATAACGACAAAATGTCTTTACTGTAAACATTTCATTTAGATACCAATTTAAACGACCACCTACAGCAACTTTAAATCTACTATCTGGTAAGCGCTCTACATCATCTGCAAGCTGAAAATTTTCTCTAAAAGAGTCTCCCTTTATATGCGGCCAATTGTTTCAGTAAGTATTGGCTTGCTAGCCGATAAATCCAAGCCTGCTATTTGGTTAAGTTTTGGTTTTTTAATCATGCTAATTGGTGCATTAATCTTTGCATCCGGAATTATAACTAACCAAATGCATACCCTCTTTTTTCTATCTCTAATAATTATTACAGTAGGTACTTATGATATTCGTGCATTGTATTTTGCTGTGCTACAGGAAGGTCATATTCCTCTTACCATAACTGGTACCGCAGTGGGTGTTATATCATTGAGGGTATACACCTGATATTTTTGTAGGTCCAGTAATGGGATATTTACTAGATAATTCTCCAGGAGCAACTGGTCATCAACACGTGTTTATAATGCTTGTTATATTTGCTGTAATCGGACTTATAGCATCAATAATATTTAATAAAGTCAACCAAATTGCTTTTAAACCTGAGCTCGACCTAAGCTAATTTCCACAGAAACCCACAAAGTAGTGAGATTTGAGCCAAAAAGCACGTAGGACTAACGGGTTAATTCAAGGGCTTTTTGGTTCAAAGATTGCTGTTTTGTGGGTTTTCTTGTAATGATTCATTAAAAACTACATCTTCTTCGATGGTTTCTCTTGAATTAATTCATTAGTTCTTCAAAAAACCGCCTAGAATCTGAAGGTTTTTAAGGAACTGTGCGGTTTATCTTAGGTCGAGCTCAGGTTTTAAGTAATTTACGTTAATCCTTTCCAATTAACATTCCAAAACAAATCAACTTTTATTTTATATATTTGATAATCAATCCTTATCAATTAAGTTTCTTTTTTTTAACTATATCTATATGGAAACAAATACTAAACAACCTGAAGTAAAAAATTTTATCAATGGAAAATTTGAAAGAAATAATCAGAATTCCATGGATGTTATTAGTCCAATAGACGGAAGTATTATTTCAAGTCTCCCACTTTCAACTTATAACGACGTAGATAAAGCAGTAAAGGCAGCAGGCAAGGCTTTCAATACATGGTCATCTAAGACACTGAAAGACAGAGTGCTAATATTTTTTAAATATCGAACTTTATTAGAAAAAAATATAGATGTACTTACTAAATTGGTACAGTTAGAAAATGGAAAAACTTATGGCGAAGCAAAAGCTGAAGTAGAAAAGAGTATGGAACTTTGCGAATTTGCTGTTTCTATACCGCAAATAATCACCAATGAAATTCAAGAAGTTAGCAAAGGTGTTGAATGTAGAATAGAACGAAAACCTTTAGGTGTTGTAGCTTCTATCGCACCGTTTAATTTTCCAAATATGGTCCCTAACTGGACCATTCCTAATGCTTTAGTTCTTGGCAATACCATGGTAATGAAGCCTTCAGAAATTGTGCCTTTAAGCACCATGCGTATGGCCGAATTATTAAAAGAAGCTGGCTTACCCGATGGCGTATTTAATATTGTAAACGGTGGCAAAGAAGTGGTTGAAGCCATTTGTGACCACCCTAATATTAAAGCGGTTTCCTTTGTTGGGTCGACAAAAGTTGCAAAAATTGTTTATAAAAGGGCTACGGCAACACTTAAAAGATGTGTGGCCTTAGGGGGTGCAAAAAATCACCTCTTGGTTTTCCCCGATGCAAATCCTGAAATGACAGCATCTAATGTAGTGGCATCGATGTCGGGCTGTGCAGGTCAGCGTTGCATGGCAGCATCAGTTATGGTTGGTGTTGACAATATTGAACATATCATTGATCGCATGATTGTTGAGGCTAAAAAAATTATTCCTGGTGATAATTTGGGTTCTGTGATTAGCGAAGCTGCAAAGATTCGTATTGAAAATTACATCGCTTCCGCGGAATCAGATGGTGCTAAAATATTGTTAGACGGTCGAAACACAACGGTAGTGGGTAAAGAAGGTGGCTTCTATGTTGGTCCAACAATAATTGATCATGTTACTACAGATATGTCTGTTGCAAGAGAAGAAATATTCGGACCTGTAATTTCAATTATTCGAGCTAAAGATTTAGATGAAGCGATACGCATAGAGAACGGATCAAACTACGGCAATGCTGCAGCAGTATTTACACAAAGTGGTGGTTTGGCAAAACAAGTTATGGAACGAGCTAGTGCTGGAATGATAGGTGTAAATATTGGTGTACCTGTACCTCGTGAACCATTTTCTTTTGGGGGCTGGAATGAATCTAAATTTGGTGTTGGTGATATTACAGGAAAAAGCTCGATTGAATTTTGGACACAAATAAAAAAAACAACCACAAAATGGAATCCGGAGGATCAGGTCAATTGGATGAGTTAAACTTAAAGCTGGATATTTGATGTAAGAAGATAGATATCAACTTTATTAATCAATAAAATGAAAAAAACTAGATTTAAGTTTGAAAATTTAATAATTTGGCAGAAAGCAATGAATTTTGGAGAAGATATTCATCAACTATCAAATAACTTTCCAAAAAAAGAAATGTATAATTTATCCTCTCAAATATTGAGGGCAGTAGACTCAATTGCATTGAATATTTCTGAAGGATCTATTGGTCAATCTAATCCGGAATTTAAAAAATTTATGGGTTATAGTATTCGTTCTTTAGCAGAAGTAGTAACGTGTCTGCACAAAGCTAAAAGGAGAAGTTATTTAACTGAACAAGAATTTAATAAATATTACGATGAATCATATCATTTAATGAATATGATGATTGCATTTAAAAAAAAGATTAATTAATCTTCCGACTTCGGTCATCTAACATTTAATATATATTTTTTTTTTTTAATTTTATTTATAACAACGTGTTCTACACCCTTTTTTCATGGGCAAAACAAGGTGGGTTAAATCCTATCCATATTTCACATGCAAAAGGGTCCTATATTTTTGACCACGAAGGAAAAAAATATTTAGACTTTTCTTCTCAGTTAATGAATGTTAATATTGGCCATGGAAATCAACGAATTACTGATGCTGTAGCAAAACAAATGCAAAAAGTTAGCTATGTTTACCCCGGAATGTCCACAGATGTTAGAGGTGAATTAGGTAAAAAAATTGCAGAAATAACTCCAGGAAACTTAACCAAAACATTTTTTACTTTAGGTGGAGCGGAAGCTATAGAAAATGCCATAAAATTGGCAAGAATTTATACTGGTCGACATAAAATAGTAACGCATTACCGATCGTATCACGGAGCTACTTATGGTGCAATAAGTGCTGGTGGTGACCCCCGAAAATTTCCTGTAGACAGTCAGTCAGTTCCAAATATTATTCACGTAGAAAATCCTTATGCCTACCGTTGCCCATGGAATTCATCATCTATTGAAGAATGTGGCGAACGGGCTTTGGCACATTTAGATCGTATTATCAATTTTGAGAACCCACAAAGTATTGCCGCAATTCTTTTTGAAGGAGAATCTGGCTCATCGGGTTGTATCAAGTACCCACCTATGTATTTAAAACATGTACGTAATATTTGCGATAAGTATGGTATTTTACTAATCGACGATGAAGTGATGAGTGGTTTCGGTAGAACCGGAAAAATGTTTGGTATTGATCATCACGGTGTAACTCCAGATATCATGTGTTTGGCAAAAGGATTAACTTCCGGGTATCTACCTTTGGGTGCTATGGTAGTGACAGATAAAATTGCAAATTATTTTGACGATAATCCATTGGTAATTGGTTTAACCTATTCAGCACATCCAACATTATGTGCGGCTGCCATAGAAAATATAAAGATTATTGAAGAAGAGGGCCTGGTAAACAGAGCTGCCAAAATGGGTAAATATTTAGAACAGGAGATTGAAAAATTAAAATTCAAACATCCTTCAATTGGCGATTTTAGAAACACAGGCTTATTGGGTTGTATTGAATTGGTAAAAAACCGTAAAACAAAGGAACCTATTACACCTTGGAATGCAAAGGCAGATGCAATGGAAATCACCAATAAAATGGCAGCTAAAATTAGAGAATTAGGCATGTTTACTTTCGTTCGTTGGAATTGGATCTTTATTGCCCCTCCATTAAATGTGAGTAAAGAAGAAATTGATGAAGGCTTACAAATAATTTCGGAAGCTATTGCTATTGCCGATAAAACTTGTTATTAAAAGATATGAATATAATGACCGAAAAAAACAAAATGCTATCTGGAGTATTGTATAACCCAAATGACAAAATTCTGGTCGATGAAAGACATAAGGCTAGAATTCTTTTTCAGAAAATAAATGTATTGAATGATGATCATATAAAAGAACGAAGAACATTAATTAAATCTCTTTTAACAAATGCCAATAAAGGGCTTTGGATCGAACCTCCCTTTTATTGCGATTATGGATACAATATAAAAATTGGAAAAAGTGTATTTATAAACTTCAACTGTTGTATTCTAGATGCAGCAGAAGTTAATATTGGCAACAATGTGATGTTTGCACCCAATGTTCAAATCTATACTGCAACACACCCGATTGATGCGAAAACAAGAAATTCATGGCTAGAATATGCCAAACCTATTACAATTGGCAATGATGTTTGGCTTGGTGGTGGAGTTATTGTTTGCCCCGGAGTTACTATTGGCGACGGTGCTGTTATTGGTGCCGGATCTGTTGTCACAAAAGATATTCCTAAAGATGTTGTAGCCGTTGGTAATCCTGCGAAAGTGATAAAAAAAATTGACAATTAACTATTTTCAATTTCCATCATAAAAATAATGATTGTTCGCATACCTTAGAAATTAAAAAATCAGCGAAATCAGTGTTCCTAAATAAAAAATGCCCTAAAACCTAATTGAACACAGATAATGCAGATTGTTATGATTAAAATAGATCTAAAAAATACTTTGAAAATCAGCGTACCAAAACAAAGTAATTATGAGCAAAGAAATTGTTGAATTACAAGAAAATGTTTCTGATTCACCCTTATACAGTGAAGACCTTGCTCCTGTTCCTCCTTCAAAAAGAAGCTGGAACAAATGGAATTTAGCAGCTATTTGGGTTGGTATGGCAGTTTGTATTCCTACTTATTTATTAGCTTCCTATATGATAAAAACTGGTTTGAATTGGTACGAGGCGCTAATTATTATCGGGTTGGCAAATTTGATTATTACCATTCCGATGATATTAAATGGTCACGCTGGCATAAAGTATGGAGTTCCTTTTCCAGTAATTGGGCGTGCAGCTTTTGGCATTAAAGGTATTCATATTGCATCTGTTGCCAGAGGTATCATTGCATGTGGCTGGTTTGGTGTACAAACATGGATAGGTGGCTTAGCCATTTATGCTATTTTTAATGCCATAACTGGTAATCAAGGAGAACTAGGCTTGTCTATTGGAAAATTTATTGGCTTTGCCATTTTTTGGATCATCAATATATACTTTATCTGGAAAGGTACGGAAAGTATAAAATGGTTAGAGACCTACTCTGCCCCTATTCTAATTTTAATGGGGCTTGCTTTAATTTGGTGGGGCTACGCTAAAGCGGATGGTTTTTCAGTTGTATTAAAACAAAGTAAGCAATTGGGTAAAACTACTGCGAGTTTAAGTTCAGAGCAGCATATTTTATACTTAAATTTAGATCCCTTAAGGGATAAAGAAGGTATATTAAAAGCTAACGAATATCAAATTTTATCTAGTAATTTTCAAAGTGCGTGGCAAGCTATTCCCAATACTCCCATCAACATATCGAATTATATTTCGCCACAAGAAATAATACAGGGAAATAAAACTGTTCAAGTTCAATTTAGAAATATAAGTCCAACATTTAATTACCAATCAAGTATCGTTACTGCTATATTGAAAGATAGCTCAAATACAAATACTAAACTTTGGAGTTATTTACTTTGGTTAACGGCTATGGTTGGGTTTTGGGCTACCATGTCAATAAGTATAGCAGATATCACCAGATATGCCTCCACCCAAAAAGATCAAATCGCAGGTCAATTAATTGGATTACCAGGTACGATGATGCTATATTCCTTTGTAGGGATTTTTGTAACCTGTGCGGCAGTGATAAATTTCAACGATATTTTAATTGCAGAAGATGCACCTTGGGACCCTGTAACTTTAATCGCAAAATTTAAAAATCCAATCGTCGTAATAATTGCTCAAATATTTATGATTATTGCAACTTTAAGTACAAATATTGCTGCTAATGTAATTGCACCAGCCAATGCTTTTTCTAATTTAATTCCAAAAACAATCAACTTTAAAATGGGAGGTTTTATAACCGGAATCTTAGGAATACTTATTGCTCCATGGTGGCTTTTAAATGAAATATCTGGATTTTTAATTTTTGTTAGCGGATTACTCGGACCTGTATTGGGGATTTTAATTACGGATTATTACCTTATCAGAAAAAAACGAATAGAACTTGCAGAATTATATAAAGAAAAAGGGATTTATTCTTATAATAATACTGGTTTCAATAAAGCTGCTATGATCGCTTTACTGGTAGGTGTCTTTTTAGCGCTAATCGGATTTTGGGTGCCAGCTTTAAACTTTTTATATTCACTTTCGTGGTTTACTGGATTTTTAATAGCATCTTTTATCTATTATTTTTTAATGAAAAAAAAATGATTTAATGTATTGAAAAAGTATGTTTTAATTAAATAAAATTCTTTCACTTTGCTAATCTAAAGGCGGTAGGAAGGGAATCCTTTTTGATTAAACCTAGAGGCCAGCCAAGAACACATTAATTAGAACCGGCCCTAGTCTTGTGGTATTGACCTTGATTCCGCTAGAAAAAGCGGAATTAGTTCAACTAACATTTATAAACTTTCATCTTTTGATGAAAATATTTAAATAAGTTTCACTAACAAAAAAACCTAAAATATTTGTAGCTTTAAGAAAATTTATATCCTTAGTTCACAAAATATGTCTGTATTAATAAAAAATGGGAGGGTTGTCACCGCTTCTGAAAGTTATATAGCTGATGTTTATACCGAAGGTGAAAAAATTATTGCCATTGGAAAAAACTTAAATTATTCTGCTGATAAAATAATTGACGCCACTGATAAATTGGTTTTTCCTGGTGGGATTGATCCTCATGTGCATTTAGATATGCCCTTTATGGGAACCTATTCAAGTGACGATTATGAAACAGGTACAAGAGCTGCATTATACGGTGGCACAACCATGGTTATTGATTTTATTTTACAAACACAAGGAGATACTTTGCACAATGCCTTAAAAACTTGGCAAAAAAAATCTATTGGTAAAGCAGTAGGAGATTATTCTTATCATATGGCGGTTACAGATTTTAATGATGATGTAGCAAAAGAAGTGGTAAAATTGATTGAAAAAGAAGGTATTAGTTCTTTTAAAACATTTATGGCTTACAAAGGCGCTTTGATGATTGATGACGGTCAAATGGTTCAATTGATGAAGGTGGTTAAAAAACATGGTGGCTTGGTAACAGTGCATGCAACCAATGGCGATATGATTGATTCCTTAATCGCAAAGAATAGAGCAAAGGGAAATATGTCTCCCTTATATCACTATTTGTCTCAGCCTGAAGTAACAGAAGCTGAAGCTTCTGGCAGATTTACAGATATGTTAAACTATACAGATTGTCCGGGCTATATTGTGCATATGACATGCGAAGGTGCTTTAAACACTGTTCGAAAGGCAACCCATCGCAACCAAAAAGTATTTGTAGAAACCTGTACACAATATCTGATTCTCGATGCTTCTTTATATGAAAAAGGGTTTGAAGCTGCCAAATGGGTTATGAGTCCACCATTGAGAGAAAAGAAAGATCAAAAAGCATTATGGTCTGGTATTAATCAAGGCTTGATACAGGTTGTTGGAACAGATCATTGTCCGTTTATGTGGGAACAGAAAAAAATGGGAATTGATGATTTTTCAAAAATTCCAAATGGGCATCCGGCAATTGAACATCGCATGGAAATTTTATACTCAGAAGGAGTTAAAAAAGGAAAGATATCTTTGACAAAATATGTTGAAATTTCTTCAACCAATGCCTCTAAAATTTTTGGTATGTATCCTAGAAAAGGAACAATTGCCATAGGATCTGATGCTGATATTGTGATTTTTAACCCTGATAAAGAACATACAATTTCTGTAAATTCTCATCATATGAATTGCGATTATTCGGCTTATGAGGGATTAAAAGTTACTGGAAAAACAGAAACAGTTATTTTACGTGGGCAAGTTGCCATTGAAAATAATGCATGTTATTTAAAAGCAGGACATGGACAATTTATACCAAGAGGGAGAACGACGAAGACAGTAATTTAGTTATGAGTTATGAGTTAATAATTCAGAGTTTTGAATTAAAAATTAAAATATGAGTGTAGAGTTAAAAAAAGAAAACAAAAGTATTATTGCTGATAAAGCATATGCTTTTGCTCTACAAATCATTTCAGTGTATAAAGAATTAAAAAAAGTTAATGAATTTGTATTGTCTAAACAGGTTCTCCGTTCAGGAACTTCAATTGGTGCAAATGTAAATGAAGCTATTTCCGCTTTTTCAAAAAAAGATTTCGTTTTTAAATTAAGCATCTCCTTAAAAGAAGCACGAGAAACGAAATATTGGCTAAACTTATTAAAAGACAGTGATTTCATTAGCCAAGAAATATTTAATAAATCAAATAAAGATTGTGAAGAGTTGATTAAAATTTTGAGTAGTATAATTCTAACTACCAAACAACGATACCTTAACAACTCATAACTCTAAATTAATAATTCTAAACTCTAAAACATGAGTAGAAAAATAAAATCAGGATTGATACAAATGAGCCTTCCAATGACCGAGGGTGAAGGCACTATTCAAGAAATAATGGATGCCATGGTTGACAAGCATATTCCATACATAGAAAATGCCGGCAAACAAGGTGTTCAAATATTGTGCTTACAAGAAATTTTTAACACGCCATATTTTTGTCCGGGTCAAGACAATAAATGGTATACTTCCGCGGAAGCAATTCCTGGTCCAACCATTGAAAAAATGCAGGCTTATGCGAAAAAGTACGATATGGCAATGGTTGTTCCTATTTATGAAAAAGAACAAGCAGGAGTTTTATACAATACCGCAGCAGTAATTGATGCAGATGGAAAATATTTAGGTAAGTACCGTAAAAATCACATTCCTCATACAACAGGATTTTGGGAAAAATATTTTTTTAAACCTGGTAACCTGGGCTATCCTGTTTTTCAAACCAAATATGCCAAAGTGGGTGTTTATATATGTTATGACAGACACTTTCCTGATGGTGCAAGAATACTTGGTTTAAATGGCGCTGAAATTGTGTATAATCCTTCCGCAACTGTAGCTGGTTTGAGTGAATATTTATGGAAACTAGAGCAACCTGCTCATGCCGCTGCCAATGGTTATTTTATGGGCTGTATCAATAGAGTTGGAGAAGAAAAACCCTGGAATTTAGGCAAATTTTATGGGCAGTCTTATTTTGTGAATCCAAGAGGTCAAATATTTGCCGAGGCATCTCGTGATAATGATGAATTATTGGTTGCTGAATTTGATTTAGACCTCATTGATGAAGTGCGATCTACCTGGCAATTCTTTAGAGATAGAAGACCAGAAACATATGGGAGGTTGACAGATTTGTAATAGTAGAACACAGATAACGCAGGTTTTTTATGATAAAAAAAAGATTTAATAATAACTATAAACAAATCAGCGAAAATTTGCTAAGTCAGTGTCATCAGTGTTCCAATAAAAAAATAACTCATAACTCTCAATTCATAACTCTAAAGAATGGCAGAATATAAAAAACCAACTTCCGAGGTGGAGTTTCAAAAAAATTTTAAACAGAAAAATCCTTTAATGAATATTTCTGAAGCGTATTATGAAAGCTCACGCTGCTTGTTTTGTTATGATGCTCCTTGTATTCAAGCTTGCCCAACCCATATTGATATACCTTTATTTATCAAACAGATACACACAAAAAACACAGTAGGCGCAGCAAAAACCATCTATGATTCTAACTGGCTGGGCAATGCCTGTGGTATTGTTTGTCCGACTGGTGTTTTATGCGAAGGTGCCTGTGTATTTAACCATCAAAATATCCCTCCTATTCAAATAGGTCGATTACAAAATTTTGCTACAAGATCAGTAATGGATTCCGAAAAGAAAATATTTAAAGTTGGTAATGCAAAAACTAAAAAAATAGCTGTTATTGGTGCTGGTCCGGCTGGAATTGCCTGTGCTTGTGAATTGAAAATCTTAGGTTATGAAGTAATCATATTCGAGGCCAAAGCAAAACCTTCCGGTTTAACCGTTCATGGTATTGCTCCTTACAAAATTACGAATGACGAGGTATTAAAAGAAATTACTTATTTACAAAATCAACTTGGGTTTGAAATAAAATATAATGCAGCAATCCGATCTAAAGAACAGTTGTTGCAAATAGAAAAAAATTATGATGCAATTTTTTTAGGGGTAGGTTTAGGCAAAACAGCATCTTTAAGTATTGATGGAGAAGATAAAAAAGGCGTTGTAGGTGCTGTTGAATTTATTGAAGATTTACGAATGCATCACCATAAAACGAAAGTTCCTAAAAAAGTAGTTGTTATTGGTGGTGGCAATACGGCCATGGATGCTGCTTCTGAAGTAGCGAGAATGGGAGCGAGAAAAACAGTATTGGCATATAGAAGTGGTAAAAAAAGTATGGGTGCATATAGTTTTGAATATGATTTAGCCATAAGTGCAGGTGTTGATAGCCTCTTTAATGTTACGCCAATTGCAATTGTTGGTAACGGAAAGGTAGAAGGAGTGAAATTTGCCAAAACAGAAATGATTGATGGTGTTTTAAAAACAAATATGAAAAATGTTTTTATAGTGAGGTGCGATATGGTTATCAAAGCAACAGGTCAAGCCAAACAAGGTATATTTTATGATTATATTGAAGATCTTGAAATAGATGCTAAAACCAGAATTGTTGTTAATAAAGAGACTTTGCAAACTTCAAATCCTCAATATTTTGCGGGTGGCGATGCCATCAATGGTGGGGCTGAAGTTGTAAACGCAGCTTATGAAGGGAAAATGGCTGCACAAGGAATAAACCAATGGTTGGATAAAAAATAATTAAGAATTTAAAGTTTTGAATTAAGAGTTCCCAATAACTCATAACTCATAACTCATAACTCAAGAAAACATGATTGACTTATCAATAAATTTTGCCGGAATAAAAGCTCCAAATCTTGCTTCCGCTCCACCAACCAATTCGGGTTATCGAATTATGAAAGCTTTTGAAGCCGGTTGGGGAGGTGCCGTATGGAAAACTTTAGGTGTTCCGGTGGTTAATGTATCTAGTAGGTATGGTTCTATTAATTATAGAGATACCCGAATGATGGGTTTTAATAATATTGAGTTGATTACCGATAGGCCTCTAGCAGATAACTTAAAAGAAATAGAGGAAGTTAAAAAGTATTTTCCTGATCACGCAGTGATAGCATCCATCATGGTGGAAAGCAAAAAAGAGTGGCATCAAATTGTAAAAGATGTTGAAAATGCTGGTGCAGATGGTATTGAATTAAATTTCGGTTGTCCGCATGGTATGTGCGAAAGAGGCATGGGCTCTGCTGTTGGTCAGGAACCTGATGTTTTAAAACTAATTGTTAAATGGGTTAAAGAAGTTGCCACGATTCCTGTTATTACAAAACTTTCGCCAAACATTTCACACATAGTTGATCCGGGACTTGCTGCAGTTCAAGGAGGTACAGATTCAATATCTTTAATTAATACGGTGAAAAGTATTATTGGAATTGATCTCGATAGTTATGCTCCTTATCCGGTAGTTGATGGTAAAGGCTCCAATGGCGGTTATTGCGGACCTGCTGTAAAACCCATTGCTATGCATATGCTTAAAGATCTTGCACAGCATCCTGAAATATCTAAAGTACCTATTTCGGGAATTGGAGGTATAGAAACTTGGCGAGATGTGGTTGAGTTTATTTTGTTAGGAGCAACTTCTGTACAAGTATGTACTGCGGTGATGCATTATGGATTTGGAATAGTAAGAGAAATGGATGCAGGGTTACGCCAATTTATGGATGAAAAAGGTTATCAAACTATCTATGATTTTGCCGGGAAAGCCTTACCAAATATTACCGAATGGAAACATTTGAATTTAAAACATAAGGTTATTGCTGAAATTGACAAGAATACTTGCATTGGTTGTGATCTATGTTATATAGCCTGTGAAGATGGTGCGCACCAAGCTATTTCAATTCCTGCTGATGGGGATAATAGAATTCCTCAAATCATTGAAGAGAATTGTGTTGGATGCAATCTTTGTTCTTTGGTTTGCCCGGTTGAAAATTGTATCACCATGGTAAAAAAAGATGATGGTAAAGAACATATAACTTGGCACGAAAGAACTCTTGCAGGTGATATACCAACAACTTTTAATGACGACAAAGCGGGCGGCAAAGGTCATTTTGTACCAAAACCTACGGATGCCTTAAAAATTAAACCGAAAACCTAGAAGCCGAGATCGATATATGAACTTGATCAAGGTTACTGAAAATCAAAGTGTTTTTTCGAATATTATAAACGTTAGTGCATAATTTGAGGCAATCTCAACTTAAAATTGAGATTGCTTCTTCATTTTGCTTCGCTTCATTCATCGCAATGACCCAACTTATAGAGTTTCATAAAGGTATCGAAATCTGGTTTTAATATTAAATTCTGCATTATTCCCCTATATCTTCATGCCATAATTCTGGGTATTTTTGAATAAAATTTTGCATCAATTCTTTACATTCACTATTATCTGCCACAATTACCTCAAGTCCATTTTCTTTTAACAAATGCTCTGAACCTAAAAAAGTTTGGTTCTCACCAATAACAACTTTTGGTATACCATAAAGTAATATTGCTCCGGTACACATTGCACAAGGTGACAAAGTAGTATACAAGGTACATTGCTTATATTGAGAAGCAGTTAATCTGCCAGTGTTTTCTAGTGCATCCATTTCACCATGAAGCACTACACTACCCTTTTGCACCCTCTTATTATGTCCTTTTCCTATAATTTTTCCATTAAAAACGATAACAGAACCAATAGGGATACCTCCTTCTTTCAGTCCAATTTTTGCTTCATTTATTGCTGCTTCTAAAAATCGATCCATTTTGATTTTTTTGGATTTTCTACCAGGTATATTCTGGTGGTTTAATATTATTCATTCTAATATACAAATTAGCTTTTGCTCTGTGATTTGCCATATGGTCTTGTACATAAAAAAAAGCAAATGCTCTACTCACTGTATTTCCGCTATGGTACATTACACAAGTTTCATTTAGTTGACTTTGTTCAATAGCATGAATAACATTTGTTGTATAATCAAACCCTTGTTCCAATAAATTAATTATTTCTGCTTTTGTTAATTTAGATGCATCCGGCGTATTTGGTTCTACTTTCATACCTTGAACATATCTTTGGGTTAGTAATTCAACAGTATGAGCTATATGAACCATTTGCTCTGCAAAAGTTTTACTTGCCGCTGTGGGTTTAAAATTATACAATGACTCGGGCATGACCTTAGCAACGTCTATGCAATGTTTTTTTGCTTCAAGCCATACTGGTAAGTACATTTTAGTAAAAGCAGTTTTTGGTTGTTGTGAATTTTGTGCAATGGTATAATTACTAAATAAAATAAGGGTGAAAATAATTACATAATACTTCATAAGCTTATAAGTTTTATTTTTTACAAGATATACATAAATTAGTTAAATGATAAAGCGTTGTGGTAATTTGAAAGTAGAAGACATAAAAAAATAACGTTACAATTACTGGTTAACTCACCTATTTATAGCAACTTATTTAACTTTAATAATGATAAATCTTATATGTTCCTAAAATATTTATTAGCTTAGAGAAATTTTTAGTTATGCAATTTAATCCATTGATGATTATATTAGTGATAATTGGAATCATTATTCTAATATTATTATTCGTTTATTTTTTTCAAGAAAGGTTTATATTTCACCCTGAAAAATTAGCAAAGGATTTTCAATTTCGATATAAAAATCAAGTTGTTGAAGAATATAATATTGAAATCAAAAAGGGAGTAAAAATTAATGGACTACATTTTAAAACTTCTAATCCGAAAGGGGTGGTTTACTATTTAAAAGGGAATTCTAAAAGCATCAAAGGCTGGGGAAAATTTGCGATTGACTTCACCTTACACGGATGGGATGTGATTATGATCGATTATCGAGGGTTTGGAAAAAGTACCGGTAAAAGAAATATAAAAGGGATGCACGCTGATGTTCAAAAAGTATATGATGAAATTAAAAAAAATGTCGATGAAAAATATATCATTATTTATGGAAGGTCGCTAGGAACGGGGTTCGCTACAAAACTTGCATCACTTAATAACCCAAGACTGCTCATTCTAGTTTGTCCGTATTACAGTATCCTAAAAAATATACAAAGATATATCCCTATTCCCTCTCTATCTCTTGTAGTTAAATATTCTATGCCCACTTTTAAATGGTTAAAATATGTTTCTTGCCCCATAAAAATCATTCATGGCACCAATGACAAAACTATTCCGTTCAATACCAGTTTAAAGCTTTCAAAAATAAAACCAAAATTAACTAGGATATATCCTATCATTGATGGTGGCCATAAAAATATTCATAATTTCGAATCTTATCACAGGGCATTAAAAGAAATTTTAAATTCAAAATTACCAGAATCTATTGATAAAGAAAAAACTAGCCTTGGTTATAAAAGGAACAAACAATCTCAACAATAAAATTTTATTAAGATGAGAATGATTCGAAAAATTTTAATGATCATCTTAATTTTATATCTATTTTCTATGCCATTCTTTTATTTTTTTCAAGAAAAATTCATTTTTCAGAATGAAATTTTAGCTGCCAATTATGCCTTTCCTTTCACACAAAATTTTGAAGAAATAAATTTAAAAACAAAGGATAACAACACCATAAATGCTATTTTATTTAAAACTAAGGATCCTAAAGGAGTATTATTGTATTTTCATGGTAACCGAGGAAATTTAGTAAGATGGGGTGAAATAGCTTCTTTTTTTACAAAATTCAATTTGGATGTTTTTGTAATGGACTATCGGTCTTATGGGAAAAGCACAGGAGCGTTTAATGAAATGCAAATGTACTCAGATGCACAAATTTCTTATGATTTTTTAAAAACTAAATATAATGAAAACAGTATATCCATCTATGGCCGTTCATTGGGTTGTACTTTCGCTATTAAAACAGCAAGTCAAAATCAGCCAAAGCAATTAATATTAGAAGCTCCTTTTTATAATTTATTGGATATAGTTAAATATCACTACCCCTTACTCCCTTTTAATTTTTTATTAAAATATCATTTTAAATCAAACCAATATATTGCTGATGTTAATTGTAAAACAACCATATTTCATGGTACAAAAGATAAAGTAGTTCCTTTAAGTTCTGGTAACAAATTATTTTTGAAGTCGAAAAAAAATAAAACCACATTTGTAAGCCTTGAAAACGGTACACATCATGATTTGTTTAATTTTTCAAAATATCAAAAAACTATTACTAGCTTGTTGACTAAGGAATCGGATTTATAGTGAAGAAAAGCAATGTAAAGACCTAAATCAAAAATTATTTTTTTATTAATTTCTTGGTGGTTGAAATATTGCCAGAATATATTTTTATCATATAAATGCCCGACTTTAATTCACCCAAATAAATGCTTCTAAAATCTAATTCAATATCCTTAACTTTTGTGCCAAGCAAACTAAATATTTGAACTTTGGTAACGGGTATTTTTGAATTGATGATTAAAAAATTACCTGCTGGATTTGGGTACATTTTAACCGCTTCATTCAAATCGAAATTATCAACTAGTTGTTTGTTGTTTTTACCAAACTCTGAAGTATCATTTTGGCCATACATCACTCCTACAGTAATAAATAATAGATAAAAAGTAAAAGAAATGTATTTTTGCATCATATAAAAATAACTTTGCCAATCTCTTACAAAATTAAGCATAAGCTAAATGGTATGCAATGTTTCCATCACAATCTTATCAACCATCAATTTTCTATATTAAACTATATCTTTAAAAGGGATATTTTCAAATAAAACTAAAGTACACAAATTTTCAAATTATCTAAATCGTCAGAGGTTCTCAGCAATATAAAGGTATTCTTATCGACGGAAATACCCTCTTCAAAATCCTCATTGGTCGCAGTTAAAGTATCTCCAATTATGGTCAAAGTAATAATTGAATATTCTTGTGGATTATCAATAATTTTAATTTCTAATTTATTTTCTAAATTTTCCAAAACCTCCACTGTTCCATCATCAGCTAATCCTTCATAAATAAAACAGCTGTTTCTAAATAATGAAAGCCATATTTCAAATGGATTGTTTTGGATATTATTTATTTTTGCATATAAAATACCACCTGTTGTTACATCGGTGAACTTCCATGCTGTATTGTCGTATTTTTCTAAAAAGGTTATCAAATCTTCATTATCATCACTACAACTCTGCAAAGAAAAAGTTAAAACTATTAGCCATATCATAACAAATAGTTTGTTTTTAAAAATCAAATTTTTCATATTCTTTTTATAAGTAAATTCCAAATATTCATAAAATCAAACGCAAAATTTGATTAAAAATTATTACCAAAGTCATTTAGTTTTGATTAAACTATATTTTATCATAAAACTTTAAATTTTCTTCAGAATTCATAGTTACTTTTAACCTATAATTTAATTAAACTGCTGTAATGATATTTAAACACAAAACAACTTCTGAAATGGTTAAAAAACTCTTTGCTGTTATCGAAAAAAGAGTAGCCAAAAATAAAAAACAGTGGAAAGAAAATAAATTGGAAACAACTTTATAATACGCTTCAATTTACAGCATTAATTTATTCTAATTATTTTTTCTATATAATTTTTGATTTATAGTCTTACAAAAACTTATTATTTATAAATAATAGACTTTTATTAAGTCTATATTATATCTTTTTTAAACAAATCTCATCCAATTTTCTAATTACTTTTTTTAAATAAATTTCAGTAAATAAATTTAACATACTGTTTTTTAGTAATATATAAAAATAACCATATACTATTAATTTGATGTTA
>CAYPHN010000018.1:0-21677 GCA_964410265.1 uncultured Flavobacteriaceae bacterium
GTCAAACCAATAAAAATATGGACAAAACACATCAATATACAAATGATTTGATTCATGAAACAAGTCCGTATTTATTACAACATGCACATAACCCTGTTAACTGGTATGCTTGGAACAAAGAAACCTTAGAATTGGCAAAAAAAGAAAATAAACTTTTGCTAATCTCTATTGGTTATTCGGCTTGCCATTGGTGTCATGTAATGGAGCATGAAAGCTTTGAAGATACGGCAGTAGCAGCAATTATGAATAAGCATTTTATTAGTATAAAAGTTGACCGTGAAGAAAGACCAGATATCGATCAAATTTATATGAATGCTGTTCAACTTTTAACCGGTAAAGGTGGGTGGCCATTAAATGCCGTTGCCTTACCTGATGGAAGACCAATTTGGGGAGGCACCTATTTTCCAAAAGATAATTGGATGAGTGCGATTACACAATTAGCTGAATTATATGAAAAAAATCCTGAAAAAGCAGAAGAATATGCTACAAAACTAACCGATGGTATAAAAGAATCAGACCTTATTGTATTAAACAAAGAAGAAGCAAATTTTACCAAAAACGAATTAGACACCATCGTTTCAAATTGGCAAGAATATATGGATTTTAAAAATGGTGGCCGAAAAGGTGCACCAAAATTTCCGATGCCAAATAATATACAATTTCTATTGCGATATGGTGTTCAGTCAAACAATTCAACAATTCTAGAATATGTAAATACCTCCTTAACTCAAATGGCCTATGGAGGTATTTTTGATCAGGTTGGAGGTGGTTTTGCTCGCTATTCAGTAGATGATCGCTGGCATATACCCCATTTTGAAAAAATGTTATATGATAATGCCCAATTGGTTTCCTTATATGCCAAAGCCTATATAGCCACAAAAAATCCGTTGTACAAACAAGTAGTATACAACACCATCCAATTTGTTGAAAATGAACTCTATAGCGATATTGGTGCTTTTTATTCTTCGCTTGACGCGGATAGTGAAACTGCAACTGGAGAATTAGAAGAAGGAGTTTATTATGTTTGGACCAAAGAAGAGTTAGAAAAAAATATAGGTACAGATTTTGAATTATTCTCCAATTATTATAATGTTAACAGCTATGGTAAATGGGAAAAAGAATATTATCATTTGATACGTAATATTTCTGATAAAGAATTTTCAAAAAAATATAGCATTACAGAAAATGAACTAAGTGTAAAAGTTGAAAAATGGAAAGAGATATTAAATTCTAAAAGAGACTTAAAAAATAAACCTCGTTTAGATGATAAAACTTTAACCTCATGGAATGCTTTAATGCTTAAAGCTTATGTAGATGCATATACATCTTTTGAAGATGAAAAGTTTTTAAAAATAGCGCTTAAAAATGCTCATTTTATTGTCAATCAACAAATAAAAGAAGATGGTGGACTTTACAGAAATTATAAAAATGGCAAAAGTAATATCGAAGCATATTTAGAAGATTATGCCACAGTAATTGATGCTTTTATCAGTCTGTATGAAGTTACTTTAGATGAGACTTGGTTGCAAACAGCAAAACAATTAACGGATTATAGCTATGATCACTTTTTTGATGATCAAAGTAAAATGTTCTTTTTTACATCCGATAAGGATCTTGAATTAATTACCAGAAAAATTGAAGTTGATGATAATGTAATCTCATCATCAAACTCAATCATGGCAAATAATCTTTTTAAACTTGGTCATTATTACAGTAATAAAAATTATAGTAACAGTGCAATAACCATGTTAAACAACATCAAAGAAAAAGCACTAAAATATGGTGCTGGTGCCTCAAATTGGTTAAATTTATACGCCAATTATATTGGTGATTTTTATGAAATTGCAATTTCAGGTGAAGATGCTCTTGAAAAATTAAAAAAATTAAATCAAAATTACATCCCTAATAAATTAATAGTTGGTAGTACCAAAGAAAGTAACTTGGTTTTGTTAGAATATAAATATTCAGCAAATAAAACTACTATTTATGTTTGTGTAGATGGTGCTTGTCAATTGCCTGTTAACAAAGTAAGTGATGCTTTAAAGCAAATTAAAATTCTATACTAAATACAGTTTTGTGTTGTAATTCATATCCATTCTTTAAAATTAAATTCTATGAAATATTTACAAATATTTTTAATCGCATTGGTTGCACTGGAACATGTTTATTTTATGATTTTAGAGATGTTTTATTGGACCAAGCCAAAAGGTTTAAAAACATTTGGTCTAACCAAAGAGCATGCTGAAAACAGCAAAGTGTTGGCAGCAAATCAAGGATTATACAACGGTTTTCTTGCCGCCGGATTAATTTGGTCAATAATAGAGATAGATCAAACTTATTCTTTGGCAATTTTCTTTT
Source organism: uncultured Flavobacteriaceae bacterium (assembly GCA_964410265.1). Lineage (GTDB taxonomy): Bacteria > Bacteroidota > Bacteroidia > Flavobacteriales > Flavobacteriaceae > Lutimonas. Next base: position 2,359 of record CAYPHN010000018.1, read on the forward strand.
TATCGTGCGTAATTATTGCTGGAATTTATGGTGCATATTCAACAAAAAAGGTGTCTTTAATTTATGTTCAAACCTTACCCGCTTTATTGGCTTTATTTGCGATACACCTTTAACTAATGTCTGATTGGAAATAACTTTTTGGGTTTTCCCGCTACAAAATCTTTTAAATAAAAAGGTTCAAAGTAGGCCACATCCTCGAAGTCATTTTCTTGAAATTTTTTATAGGAAATCCTTGCCATTTCTTTTGCAGATGGAAAATAGTCTTCTAAAAAAATCGCATTTTCATGCTTAATGATGCCTTTACATTTCTCTGCCCCATCTCCTATAAAAAATACTTTACCTTTATTTAATATGTCTAAAAAAGAATGTTCATCAATTATTTTTGCACTTGTTTTCTCAATTTCATTATAACTACCGTCAAAAACAGTACAATAAACTTCCATCCGTCTAGCATCTAATAGGGGAATAATAAAATCTCCTTTTTTCATAACAAAAGCCTTTGCTAAAACATTTAAAGTGGGTACCGAAATCAAAGGTTTATCCAATGCAAAACACAGCCCTTTTGCTGCAGAAACTCCAATTCTAAGTCCGGTATAAGATCCAGGACCTTTACTAATGGCTATTGCATCAATATCCTGCATGGTTTTATGAGATGTTTTTAATACCTTTAAAATAAATGTGTGTAATTTTTCAGCGTGAGAAAACTGACCCTCATTCAATTCAACCAATGCTAAAATTGATTGTTTTTCAGACAGACTAACCGAACAATTTTTCGTTGCGGTTTCAATATTTAAAATAATAGCCAAATTTCAATAGCTTTAATTGTTAAAATTTACCTCGCAAAAATAAGTATTATTATATATTTACAGGAACTCCGTAATAAAATTCTAACAATTTAATTTTAAAAATAAAATCGTATTTAGCTCTTAAAAAATTAGAATCTGCGTTAACTAGTCTGTTTTTAACCTGGCTAAAATCAAACGAATTCATAACACCAACATTAAATCTTTCTTGGGCATATCTAAAAGATTCTTGTTGCGCATCTAATGATTTTTGAGTTGCTTCATATAGTTTTAAAGCTCCCATTGCATCTGCATAAATCTGATGTATAATTCTTTCTAGTATTAATTCTTCTTCGCCTAAACGGGTTTTTTGTTTTTCAAACTGAACCTTCGCTCTTTTAACATTGTTTGACGCTCTAAAACCATTAAAAACCGGAACTCTTAAGCTAAAACCAAAAGAGCTACCTCTATTTCTATTAATTTGATCAAAAAATGAATCGGGACCGCCTACTATTGGTATAGAATTTGGTGCAACTACATTTTGACCAGTTCCTTCAACAACACCAATTACTCGTATAGGGTTATTCGGATCAGGGTCAAAACCAATAATTTGATTCCTATTTGAATACCTAGAGTTAAAATTATAAAATCCTGATAGGGTTGGTTGTAATGCTCCTTTGGCTAATTTTATATCTTTTTCGGCAATTTCAATATTCGTTTTAGCTACTAATATTTGATTTCTATTTTCTAATGCTTTATCAAAAATGGCATCGACTGAATAATTTGATAAATTAATAAGTGGTAAAGATTCAATTTCTTCATCGGCTATATTAAAATTATTATAATCATTCAATTGTAATAATTGCGCCAAACTTATTAAAGAGATTTGTGTATTATTTTGAGTAATTATTAAATTTTGTTCATCATTGGCCAGTGTCGCTACAATATCTAGAAGATCTCCTCTTGGTAAAGTGCCAGCTTCAACTAGTTTACTTGTTCTTTGTAATTGTTCGCGAGATATTTCTAATTGAGGTAAAGCAACATTTACTGCTTCTTTATTAAAAAGAACCTGTAAATAAGCATTGATCACATTGATAGAGATATCATCTTTAATTTTATCTAATTGATAACGACTAGCTAATATACTTAAATCTGCTCTTCGTATCTGATTTAGATTTTGCAATCCACTATAGATTGTAACTCCGGAAGAAGCACCAATACCAGATGTTTGTGTAGTTTCGTTAACCAAGACACCAGTTGCTGCATCAACTGATAAACCTCTGTTCCAGGATTGGTTACCATTTAAATTTAAGCTAGGTATAAAATTACCTACTGCATCCTTTCTATCTATTTCAGCTAAAGCTATATCATACTCACTCTGTTTAACTGTTAGATTATTTTCAATAGCGTATTCTACACATTCTTTTAAAGTCCATCTTTTTTTGTCATTATTCGAATCTTGGGCATAAATCGAAAATATAAAACTGAAAAATAAGATCAGGGTATGTTTTGCTTTCATAAAAGTAAAATTTCAATATTTGAATTTGTTGTATATGACGAGTAGTAGAAAAATTTGTTACACTTTATTGGAAAAATTAATCAAGAGTTTCCTTTCTTCCAATTTCTGTAAAAGAGATAAGCTGCAATACCTACAATAATATATGGAAAAGCCATTAAATATATTATGCCTAAGTTAATCCCTTCTGCCATTTCTTTACCACCTTGTTCAACTACAGCTCTACACATGGCGCATTGCGCCTCCGTTACTTGGGTTAGTAGGAGTAAGATTAAAGTGTAGCATAGTCTTTTTTTCAATGTAAAGTAGTTTAAAATTATTTTTATCTCTCTTTCGGTACAAAAATAGACGATAAAAGTAAATAAAACAAACATGAAACGAGCATGCCTAATTTTGACACATAAGGGAATAGCTTGCCCCGTACTTGATACGGGAACTAATAGCAACCCTGCCTGCCACAAGCAGGCAGCATGTATTACCTATAAAAATAAAAATTTACATTGTTTACTATTTTAAAAAGGTATTCTAAATAATACAATTCTAATTAAAAAAAGAGTTTAAGGCTTAGGTAGTTTTGGTTTTTTGATTAAATCAATACCATCTATAATTAAGTTAGTAATTGATTTTTGTTGTGACAAGCCATTTAAATAAAATAATACATTGTTTGCAAATTCTTTATCTTTTTCACTATAAATAATCTCATAAATTTCAAGAACCAACAACCAATCACTTTTAAAGTTGACTTTTAAGTTTTTAAAAATATCTTTTAATGCATTAAAGTCAACCTGTTTACTGTTTCTAATAAGGTTTACTTTGGTATACAATGCATGTAGTTTAATTTGGTCAGTGCTATATTTAATTTTATGCGTTTTTTCTTTAGGTGGCTCGAAATGCAATCCAAAACTATTTGGATCAGCTATTCCAGAAAATGCGGAAATAATTGATGCTCCTACCACCATATCATACACTCCCCACTCAGGTTGAAATAATATTTCATCACCTTTTTTAACCATACAATTTTTAAATGATATTAAAATAATCTTTCCTTGTAAATTTCTTTTTCCAGTAATTATTTCACCACTTACATTTATATCTCCTTCAAATATTAAATTACACCTTTTACCTTCATAAATTCCATAAACCTCTAAATCGGTTGGTGACATATCTTCAATGGCTATATTTATTCCTTTTAATTTTCCTATTGGCGAACCAAAACCATCACGGTGATAATCTTTATCATGTCCAATTATCTCTTTATTCTTATACGCAAGAGCTGTTGGGCCGGTAGTATTTATATAAACAACCCTTTTATTTTCATCGGAAATAACCCTAGTAAATTTACCTGAAATTTGAATTCCAGTACTTAATTCGATCGTGCCCAATTCTTTTGAGTCTATCAGCTTTTCAACTCCAGTTAATCCACCATTTCTCAATGCCATTTTATTTGCAAATTCCTCCAAAACAAAACTCAAGTAAGCAAAATTTGGAGTAACAAAAAGTTTTGGTTGTGGTTTTGTAATATCAAAACCAACATGACAAGCAGCTATACTATACAGTTCTTTTTCTACATTATTGCTCATGCACCATTTACTTTCGCCTATAGATGATAACAAACCAGCACCATAAATTTTAGGATTTTCTATGTTTCCTATCAAACCGTATTCAACTGTCCACCAGTGCATATTTCTAATTTTTGACATTTCACTAGGTTCTCCCATATTACTGGTAATATCACCGATAGCATTCTCGGCTTTCAAAATATCTTTCTGTAAAGTATTGGGGTCTTCCTTTATGATAGATAAATGCCTAATTGCTTCGTACAATTCATAATCTTTAGCAGATGAAATTGCTTTGGAGCCTATCTCTCCAAACCTACGTAAATATTCGGCGTATTCAGGATTTGCTATAATGGGAGCATGACCTGCTGCCTCATGAATAATATCTGGTGCCGGAGTATATTCTATATGCTTCGCTGTTCTAATGTCGGCGGCAATAACCAAAGTATTATAGGCTTGAAACTCCATGAATGCATTGGGTGGTATAAAACCATCTACAGAAACTGCTGCCCATCCAATATCCTTTAAAATTCGATTCATTCCTTCCATTTTAGGAATTTTATCTACAGATATTCCAGTTATTTTTAAACCTTTAATATATGACTCATGTGCGACTGCACTTAAATAATCGATATTTTTACGCATAACATAACGCCAAACCGCTTGATTTTGTGATGTATACTCGTCATAAGGCTGCTTTAAAATAAAGCTTCTTAAATGAACTGGTAACTTCTCCAATACATTATTTAAAATCATCTCTTTATCCATAATTTAACTATTGATGTAAAGTTAATACTTTTAAATATTTATACTTTATTAGTTTATTCTTAAAATTCCAGATTGTAAATTGAATATATAACACAATTAGCATATACCCATTCTCATTTTCAATGAAAAAAAGGATAACTATATGAAATATGAAAATAAAAAATGATTTGTGTTGATTAAAATAAATAATAAAATAGGATATTTGTTTGTCAATAATATAAACTATTACATTTATGGGTATTGATGACTAACAAGTAATAATTACACCACTAAAGCATATTGGTGATTTTTTAAATAATTAATAAAATGAAATACACAAAATTTCTAATTCTGATTATTATCATTACACTTAGCGCTTGCAAATCAGTAAATATTATTGAAAAACCTATCACATTTGATAAAGAGAGAGAAGCACTAACTTTAGAATATTTAGAAAATAGGTATGGTTTAATACAAGGTACCCCAACCATTAATCCAAAAATGATTGTTGTACATTGGACAGTAATTCCAACACTCAAAAAATCTTTTAAAGCCTTTAATCCTTCAAAACTACCCAATTCACGCCCTGAAATTGTAACAGCAAGTGCGTTAAATGTATCTGCTCAGTTTTTAGTAGATCAAGACGGTAGTATTTACCGGTTGTTACCGGAAACGACCATGGCCAGGCATGTAATTGGTTTAAATCATATCGCCATTGGTATCGAAAATGTTGGTGGTACCGGAGACAAACCGCTAACAAAAAAACAATTAAAATCGAATATCAAATTGGTCAAATATTTAAAAAATAAATATCCAGCTATAGATTATGTAATTGGTCATTTTGAATATACCAATTTTGAAGGTCATGAATTGTGGCTGGAAAAGGATGACGGTTATCGAACAGAAAAAACTGACCCAGGAGTTGAATTTATAAATGAAATTAGAGGAGCTACATCAAAATACAACTGGAAACCAATACCTCAAAAACAAAAATAAACAATGAAAAAATTATTCTTTCTTTTTTTAATGATCCCATTTTTGGGGTTTTCTCAAAATACTATAAGCCAAAATTTATTTGCCAATTATGACAATTTTAAAGAGACAAGCCTAAAAAACAGACGATTTAAACATAGTGATATTCAACCTTTAATTGCAAAATTAAAAGAAACAAAAGGTTTTGAGGTAAGTGAATTGGGAAAATCTATTGAAGGTAGATCAATTTCTATGATAAGTATAGGGTCGGGAAAAACCAATATTTTATTGTGGTCACAAATGCATGGTGATGAATCAACAGCAACAATGGCCTTATTTGATATTTTTAATTATTTAAAACAAAATAAAGAAATCCTTAAAAATATAAAAATCCATTTTATACCCATGTTAAATCCTGATGGTGCAGAAAAATTTACACGAAGAAATGCTATTGGTATAGATATCAACCGTGATGCAGTGCAATTACAGAGTCCGGAATCTCAAATTTTAAAAGCCGCACGAGATAGTTTAAGTGCCGATTTCGGTTTTAATTTACACGATCAAAGCAAATATTACAATGCCAATCGCACTGACAAACCTGCTACAATCTCTTATTTGGCACCAGCTTATAATTACGAAAAAAGTATCAATAAAACCAGAGCCAATGCGATGAAGATTATTGTTGTAATGAATACAATTATCCAACAATATGCACCTGGGCAAGTTGGAAGGTATTCAGATGATTTTGAACCAAGAGCCTTTGGCGATAATATTCAAAAATGGGGTACAAGCACAATTTTAATAGAATCTGGCGGGTATCAAAATGATGTTGAGAAGCAATTTATTCGCAAATTGAACTATGTTTCTATTCTCGCCGCCATTCATACTATTGGAACCGGGAGTTTTGAAAATATCTCTATCAATAAATATGAAGAAATCCCTAAGAATGACAGAAAATTATTCGACCTAAAAATTACCAACTTAACATTCCCCTATTTAGGGAAATCTTATACCATTGATTTGGGTATTAAGCATTTTGAGAAAGAAAATAAAAAACACACAGTATTTTATAATGTGGGTAGCATTGTTGATATAGGTGATTTATCTACCTATTATGGGTATAAAAATTTAGATGCCAACAATTTAAAATTTAAAATTGGCGAAACCTATCCTAAAATAATATCTGATTTTGAGACATTTAAACAACTCGATTTTAAGAAATTATTAGGACAAGGATATACCTCTGTTAGTATCGATTCTTTGCCAAAGGAGATTAAATTTATAGAATATCCGATTAATATTATTGATGTTAGAAATATATCTATTCCTAAAAATAATAAAATTCCTAAACCTCCTATTTCACTAGGTAATAACCCTAACTTTTTATTGACTAAAAATGACAAAGTAGTTTATGCCATTATCAATGGGTTTGTATATGATTTGCGTAAAAACGAAAATGGAGTAATTAACGGAATAGTAAAATAAACTTTACTTGTTTAATAATTTCATACATAGAACCCGTTTTATATTTTTCATGAAAATGATATGCTTTTTGTTTATCTCTTTTTCATTAAAAGCGCAAAAAACTCAAATAAAAATTATTGATTCTGAAAATTCTTTGGCTATTCCTTATGTTCAAATTGTAAACTCTAAACTCACTTTTTCAGATATTTCAGACATAAATGGTGAATATCTATTCCAATTAAAAGATACCCTTACTTTTTCTAAAGAAGGGTACAAGTCGAAAACCATTTTAATTTCAGGAGAAAAACTCATAGTTATTGCTTTAGAGTTGGCATCCGAAATTCTAAAAGAAGTTGTAATTAACAGTAGTAATTTATCAACAACTTTAAAAACATTTGATGGAGCAATTACTTTGATTCCAACCCAAGAAATTCTACAAAATAACTCCATAAATATTGCACCCATTTTAAATACTATTGCAGGAGTTTATATGCATAATGGAACCTTAAATACGAACCGAATCACGATTAGAGGTATTGGTTCAAGAAACCTTTTCGGCACCAGTAAAATAAGAGCATATTATCAAGATATTCCGCTCACAAACGGTTCTGGCGAATCTACTATTGAAGATATAGAATTGAATGCATTGGGTCGTATGGAAGTTTTAAAAGGCCCTTCATCAAGCATTTATGGTGCAGGCTTAGGCGGAACGATTCAATTGATACCAAATAAAGGAAACTTTGACGAAATATCTGTAAACAGTTCCTATCTTTTTGGTTCTTTTGGTTTACAAAAATTTATGACTCAGGCAAATTTCGGTAATTTGACAAATTCTGTAAATGTGGTTTATTCAAATACCCAAAGCGAAGGTTATCGAGAAAATAATTCATTAAACCGACAAGTCATTTCATTGGCTTCCAATCATTTTTTAAATGAAGCTAATAAACTTACGCTTATTGGAAATTTTATCGATTTTAAAGCCTTTATACCTAGCTCTTTAAACGAAGATAATTATTTAAACAACCCCGAATCTGCAGCTTTTACTTGGGGAAATGCAAAAGGCCATGAAGATTATAAAAAAGGTTTATTCGGAATTTCATGGGAACACAAATACAATGCAAAAACCAAACAAATTACAAGTATATTTACTTCTTTTTTAGATTCTTATGAGCCTAGACCTTTCAATATTTTAAAAGAAAAAACCAATGCAATTGGTTTAAGAACGCGAGTTTTAAGCGAGTCTACAGTTTTTAAAAAAACATTACTATGGACCATTGGTGGTGAATTTTTTAACGATAAAAATAAGCTCCAAACCTTTGAAAATCTTTACAACGATTTTCCATCAGGTACGGGAAGTATACAAGGAGATCAGCTTAGTGATTTTGAAGAAAATCGTTTATATTTTAATGTGTTTTTAGATTCGAAATATTTATTATCTGAAAAGTTTACGCTTAATTTTGGATTGAATTTTAATCAGACTTCCTACAAGCTCGATGATAAATTTGATGGTAATAATATCGATTTTTCCGGCAATTATAATTTTGATGCTATACTCTCCCCTAAATTGGGCTTGACATACCAAATTAATGATCATTCCATGTTTTATGGTACAATAAGTCATGGGTTTTCACCACCTACTTTAGAAGAAACCCTTCTACCTGATGGATTGATAAACACCAATATAAAACCTGAAACAGGATGGAATTTTGAAGTTGGTAGTAGAGGAAGCTTTTTAAATAATATCTTTAATTACGATATTGCTATTTATCAAATGAATGTCAAAGATTTATTGGTGGCAAGACGAACATCAGACGATGAATTTATTGGAGTTAATGCAGGGAAAACCCGTTATAACGGAATTGAATTTACATTAAACTACCATTTAATTCAAACAAAGGCAATAAAATTATCGCATTTAAATGCTATGGCATACAACAATTTTAAATTTGTAGATTTTGTAGATTTAAACAATGATTATTCGGGAAATCAGCTAACAGGTGTACCTGATTTTACTTTTTATTCAAGACTTCATATGGAATCATCTATTGGTTTATATGCTTTTTTAACCTATAATTATGTGAGTGAAATACCAATGAGAGATGACAATTCGGTGTTTTCAGAAAATTATCAATTGGTAAATACTAAAATTGGATTTAGAACAAATGAAAATAAGAGGCTCCAATTAGATATATTTGTTGGAATCAATAATTTATTCAACGAAAAATATGCATCTATGCTACTTATTAATGCAGGTAGTTTTGGAGGTAGAGCTCCCAGATATTATTACCCTGGAGAACCTGTAAATTATTATTCTGGACTAAATTTAAAATATACATTTTAAAATGTTGTATTTTTATAACTTAAACCTTCTTCAAATTTTAAACTAATGAAAAAACTAAGCGCTCTAATAATTATATTTTCTTTCTTTTTAGCTTCTTGTCAAGAGAAAGAAGTTAGTTTCCAATCCGAATCTTCTAATTTTAAAACTGAAATTGTTGTTGACGATTTAGATATTCCTTGGGGAATGGCCTTTTTACCCGATGGATCCATTTTAATAAGTGAATTGGAAGGGAAGTTAATCCTTTTTAAAAATGGTAAAAAAACCTTAATCAATAATGTACCAAAAGTTATCTATAAAAACCAAGGTGGTTTATTAGATATTGCATTACATCCTGATTATAAGAATAATGGATGGGTATATTTTTCATATTCCGGTAATATGGAAAATGATGATAAAGGTGGGAATACTACTATTATGAGAGCCAAAATTGTCAACAATAAACTCGTAAATCAAGAAATACTATACAAAGCAACTCCGAATACAAAAAAAACCCAACACTATGGTTCTAGGTTGCAATTTGACCGTGAAGGTTATTTGTATTTTTCGATTGGAGATCGAGGAAATCGAGATGTTAATCCACAAGATATAACTAAAGATGGAGGTAAAATATATAGAATCTATGATGATGGAAGAATCCCTGATGACAATCCTTTTGTTCATGTGAAAAATGCCAAAACAGCGATTTACTCTTATGGACATAGAAACCCTCAGGGTATGAACATCCATCCGGAAACGGGAAAAATTTGGATCCATGAACACGGGCCACAAGGAGGTGATGAGATTAATATTGTTAAAAAAGGGAAAAATTATGGTTGGCCTAAAATTACTTACGGAATCAATTATGATGATAGTGTAATTACCGATGACACGGCATTACCAAACATGGAACAACCTTTACATTATTGGACACCTTCAATTGCACCAAGCGGTATGGTTTTTGTAACAAGTGATAAATACCCTGCTTGGAAAGGTAATATTATGGCTGGATCTTTAAAATTTAAATACCTCGACCGCATTGTTCTCAATAACAATAAAGTAGTTAAAGAAGAAAAATTATTAGAAAATATGGGACGTATTCGAACCGTAAAACAAGCACCCGATGGATTTATTTATGTGGCTATTGAACAATTGGGCATTGTGCGAATTGTACCTAATTAATTTTGTTTTTAACATAAAACTCTCTCTCTTTAAATAAGCGGTAAATATTAAAACCAAACCTAATTCTTCACTATCTTTGCTAATCAATTTTTTAACTGAGCTTGTAATGCAAAAAAAAGTAATTTTAATCATTCTCGATGGCTGGGGAGAAACCCAAGACCCTAAAGTCTCGGCTATAGATCAAGCAAAAACTCCATATTTTGATTCTTTGATAAATAAATATCCCAATGCGAGTTTACGTACCGATGGTTTACATGTAGGTTTGCCAGAAGGTCAAATGGGCAATTCAGAGGTTGGCCACATGAATCTTGGTGCAGGACGAATAGTATATCAAGATTTTGTTAAAATTAATAAGGCTGTCGCGGATGGCTCCATTGCTAATGAAAAACCATTGGTTGAGGCCTTTAATTATGCAAAAGCAAATAATAAAAAAGTTCACTTACTAGGTTTACTCTCTGATGGTGGTGTGCATTCGCATATCAACCATGTAAAAGGCTTGTTAAAAGCAGCTAATGAGGTTGATTTAACCAATATTTATTTACATGCTTTTACGGATGGTAGAGATGTAGATCCAAAATCAGGGAAAGGGTTTATTGCTGAAATTGAAAATTACATGCAACAAACTACTGGAGAACTGGCGAGTATTTGTGGTAGATATTATGCCATGGATAGAGATCAAAGATGGGAACGAGTAAAATTGTCCTATGATGCTTTGGTAAATGGTATTGGCGAAAAATCACATGATGCCGTTGCCTCTATGCAAAATAGTTATGATCAAAATATTACCGATGAGTTTATCAAACCAATTGTTATGGTTGATCAAAACGAAAATCCTGTTGCTCCGATACAAGAAAATGACGTGATAATTTTCTTCAATTTCAGAACAGATCGTGGTAGACAATTAACAAGGGTTTTAAGTCAGGAAAATTTTCAAGAATACAATATGCATAAGTTAGATTTACACTATGTAACAATGACTAATTATGACAAATCCTTTAAAAATATTCGAATAATTTATCCTAAAGATAATTTAACTGAAACATTAGGAGAAATCTTAGAAAAAAATAATAAAAATCAAATTCGAATTGCCGAAACAGAAAAATATCCACACGTTACTTTTTTCTTTTCAGGTGGTAGAGAAGAAGAGTTTGAAGGTGAAAAACGCTTGCTTTGCCCCTCACCAAAAGTTGCAACTTATGATCTAAAACCAGAAATGAGTGCTAAGGATATTCAAGATGCCATTGTACCTGAGCTAAAAAAACAAGAAGCCGACTTTATTTGTTTAAATTTTGCAAACACCGATATGGTAGGTCATACAGGTATTATGGAAGCCGCAAAAAAAGCGGCAGAAGCTGTTGATGCATGTTTAAAAAATGTGGTGGAAACTGCCCTTGAAAATAATTATACGAGCATCATTATTGCCGACCACGGAAATAGTGAAGTGATGATTAATCCTGATGGTAGTCCAAATACCGCCCATACTACCAATCCTGTTCCAATTATATTGGTAGAGAAAAATAAAGCAATTGATATTGATAATGGAGTACTTGGTGATATTGCCCCAACCATATTAGATTTATTGAAAATTGAACAACCAGATGCAATGACACAAAAAACCTTGTTAAAATATTAGTTAGATTTATAAATTGTATTAGTTTTGTTAACTATGATAAATAAAATGCTGCCGAAAAACTCTTTACTTATTGCAGTCGATTTTGATGGAACTATCGTTGATGATGAGTATCCATTTGTTGGCCCTGCAAAAATATTTGCATTTGATACTTTACTCGAATTACAAAAGAAAGGGCATCGATTGATTTTATGGACTTACCGTTATGGTGATCGCTTACAAGATGCTGTTGATTTTTGTAGAAAAAATGGTTTAGAATTTTATGCCGTTAACAAAAGTTACCCGGAAGAAAAATTCGACAACTCCATAAGCCGTAAAGTAAATGCTGACGTTTTTATTGACGACAGAAATGTTGGTGGCCTATTGGGTTGGGGAGAAATTTATCAACAACTTTTAAAAACAGAAAAACCAAAAGAGCACAAAAGTAAAAAAGGTATTTTTAACTTTTTTAAAAGCTCAAAATAAAAAAGCTACCATTTTGGTAGCTTTTTTATTGTTTTAATATAAGATCTTATTTTAATTTCTTTTTGACCTCAACTTCTTGATAAGCTTCAATAATATCGTTAACCATTATATCATTGTAGTTTTTTACTTGCATACCACAATCATAACCTTTAGCAACTTCTTTAGCATCATCTTTAAATCGTTTCAACGAATCCAATAAACCCGTAAAGATTACCACATTATCTCTAATCAATCTAATTTTTGAATTTCTAAATATCTTACCATCAAGTACCATACAACCTGCTATAGTACCAACCTTTGATATTTTATAGGTTTCTCTAATTTCTGCATTACCAGTAATTTCTTCTACAATATCTGGTGATAACATACCTTCCATTGCATCTTTAATCTCATCAATTACTTTATAAATAATAGAATAGTTACGGATATCTATTTCTTCCTTATCAGCTATTTGGCGGGCACTTCCTGTTGGCCTTACATTAAATCCAATAATAATGGCCTCAGAAGCCGATGCAAGTAGTACATCCGATTCCGTAATAGCTCCAACTCCTTTATAAATAATATTCACTTGAATTTCTTCAGTAGATAATTTTTGTAGCGAATCTGTCAAAGCTTCCACAGAACCATCCACATCACCTTTTAAAATAATATTAATCTCTTTAAATCCGCCTAGAGCTATACGCCTACCTATTTCATCTAAAGTAATATGACGTTGTGTTCTAACCGATTGCTCACGACTTAATTGAGATCGTTTTGCTGCAATTTGCTTGGCCTCACGCTCATCTTCATAAACTTTAAATTTATCTCCTGCCTGAGGTGCTCCATCTAAACCTAATACAGAAACTGGAGTAGAAGGGCCAGCTTCATTGATATTATTTCCTCGTTCATCATGAAGGGCTTTTATTTTTCCAGAATGTTGACCTGCCAAAATAAAATCACCTACTTTTAATGTACCTCCATCAACTAATATGGTTGACACATAACCTTTTCCTTTATCTAAAAATGCTTCAACAACCGAACCATTTGCAGTTTTATTTGGGTTTGCTTTAAGCTCTAATAATTCAGCTTCTAACAATATTTTTTCTAATAATTCTTGAACACCTGTTCCTTTTAAGGCCGAAACATCATGTGATTGTATTTTACCTCCCCAATCTTCAACCAAGAGGTTCATTTGAGCAAGTTCTTCTTTTACTTTATCAGGATTTGCATCCGGTTTATCAATTTTATTTATTGCAAAAACAATTGGCACTCCAGCTGCCTGAGCATGACTAATCGCTTCTTTTGTTTGTGGCATAATAGAGTCATCGGCAGAAATTACAATTACTGCAATATCTGTTACTTGCGTACCACGAGCACGCATCGCCGTAAAGGCTTCGTGACCTGGTGTATCAAGAAAAGTAATCTTTTGACCATCTTCTAATACTACCGCATATGCTCCAATATGTTGTGTAATTCCACCTGATTCTCCGGCAATTACATTTTCTTTTCTAATATAATCTAATAAGGAAGTTTTACCGTGATCTACATGCCCCATTACAGTAACAATTGGAGCTCTAGGCAACAAATCTTCTGGATTATCTTCCTCTTCCTCAACAGTTTCTTCAACCTCAGCACTTATAAATTCAACTTGATACCCAAATTCTTCGGCAACTATTGTAAGTGTTTCAGCATCTAGTCTTTGGTTCATTGAAATCATCATTCCCAACGACATACAGGCCGATATTACTTCGGTAACCGAAACATCCATCATCGTCGATACCTCATTGGCAGTAACAAATTCTGTTAATTTTATTACCTTACTCTCAGCCTCTTGTTGTTCAATATCTTTTTCTACTTGCTGACGGTGAAGATCTCTTTTTTCTTTACGATATTTCGCTCCTTTTCCTTTTTTAGATTTTCCTTGTAATCTTTCAAGAGTCTCTCTAACTTGTTTTTGAACTTCTTCTGGTGATGGTTCTTCTTTAACGATTGACCTTCTTCTTCCGCCTCCTGTATTTGGCCCTTTTGCAAATTTGCCTTTACCCGCGCCTTGTTGACCTTGGCCAGGTTTAAAATCTACTCTAGGTTTATGAATTCTTTTTCGTTTCTTTTTAGCCGCTCCAGCATCAACTTTAGCTTTATTTTGATCTTTCTTATCAACAGGTTTTTTCTTAGGTTTTAAAAATTTTGTTAAATCTATTTTCTCTCCTGTTAATTTAGGTCCCGATAATTTGGTGTATTCCGTTTTTCTGGTTTCAGCATTTTCGGCTTTTAACTCTTCATTTTCTTTTTCTTGCTTCTTACTAATTGTTGGGTTTTGAACCACTTTTTTTTCAGCCTTTGTTTTAGGTTCTGACTTTGGTTCTTCAACTTTTTTAATAGATTCTTTCTTCTTTGGTTGCTCTTTCTCTATATCTATTTTACCAACTTGTTTTAATCCAGGTAGTTTTTTTGCCCCTTTAATAATCTCTACTTCTTGGATTGACTCTTCTTTAACAGCTTCTTTTTTCGATACTATTTCAGGTTTAGTTTCTTCTTTAACTTCTACTTTAGGTTCAATATCAATTTTACCCACAGTTTTTATTCCTGTAATTTTTTCAGATTCAGTTTTAAAGATCTCTTTTCTTTTCTCTTCTTCCACCAAGCGTTTTTCTTCAGCTTCTTTTTCTTGCGCCAATCGAATTTCTTCTTTTTCTTTTCGCTTTTCTTCACCTATTTCTTTAGAAGCAACTTTTTTACTTTTATCTGTTTGAAATTCATCAGAAAGAATAGTATAAACTTCTTGAGAAACCTTCGTTGTTGGACGAGCATCTATGTCTATTCCTTTACCAGAAAGAAACTCTACAGCTCTATCCAAAGAAATATTCAATTCCCTTAAAACTTTATTAAATCGTTGTGGTTTATATGCAGTCATAAAATAATTTAATGTGAACCTCGTAATTAATTATTAAAAATACTAATATATTTATGATTCGAATTCTTCTTTTAATATTCTTTGAACTTCAATTACAGTCTCTTCTTCTAAATCCGTTCTTTTGGTTAACTCGGATACCTCTAAATCTAAAACACTTTTAGCTGTATCTAAACCAATGTTTTTAAACTCATTAATTACCCATTCTTCAATTTCATCAGAAAATTCTGTTAATTCAACATCATCTTCTACGCCTTCTCTTTGTACATCAATTTCATAACCAGTTAATTGACTGGCCAATCTAATATTAACTCCGCCTTTACCAATCGCTTTCGAAACTTCTTCAGGTTTTAAAAATACATCCACTCTTGGTCTCGCATCACCTATCGCTTCATGTAATTTTATAGAAACTACTTTTGCTGGACTTAATGCTCTTTTTATAAATTGTTCGTCAATTTTTGTGTAATTAATTACATCGATGTTCTCGTTACCTAATTCACGAACAATACTGTGAATTCTCGATCCTTTCATTCCAACACAAGCTCCAACTGGGTCAATTCTATCATCATAAGAATCTACTGCTATTTTTGCTTTTTCACCAGGTATTCTAGCAACGCGTTCAATAGTAATTAAACCATCAAATACTTCTGGAATTTCCTGCTCAAAAAGTTTTACTAAAAATTCAGGAGCCGTTCTTGATAAAATAATTGAAGGTTTGTTTCCTCTTAGTTCAACCGTTTTAATGATCCCTCTTACCGATTCTCCTTTACGGAAAAAATCAGAGCGAATTTGTTCACTTTTTGGTAAAATCAATTCGTTGCCATTATCATCCAATAAAATTATTGCATTATGACGAATATGATGCACCTCAGCGCTATACAATTCACCTTCTAGTTCTTTATATTGCTTAAAGATATTAGTATTGTCGTGTTCGTGAATTTTTGAAATTAAATTCTGACGCAAAGCCAAAATAGCTCTTCTGCCTAAATCAACTAGTTTCACTTCTTCTGAAGCTTCTTCACCAACCTCAAAATCAGGCTCAATTTTTCTTGCCTCAGTCAATGAAATTTCCTCATTATCATCTTCAACTTTACCATCTTCAACAACAATTCTATTTCTCCAAATTTCCAAATCGCCTTTATCCGGATTTATAATGATATCAAAATTATCATCTGATCCGTATTTTCTTTTTAATGCTGATCTAAATACTTCTTCAAGTATGGCCATTAGTGTTACTCTATCAATACTTTTTTCGTCTTTAAACTCCGAAAATGATTCAATTAATGCAATATTTTCCATGATCAATAATTATTAAAAAATAATTTTCACTTTTGCTTGTTTTATTTTACTAAGTGGAATTGTTTGTTGTTTTTCCACCGTTACCTTTCCTTTACCTATTGGTTTCGGCTCACGAGCTTTCCAATGTAAAGTTATATTATTCTCATTTACTTCAATTAATTTTCCTTCAAATTTTTCAGTTTCCGTTCTAACTTTTAAAGTTCTATTAATATTCTTAGTATACTGTCTGAAATTCACCATCGGATCCGTAATATTTGGAGTAGTTACCTCCAAAGAAAAGTCTTCTTCCTCTCTGTCTAAATTATGTTCAACATGTCTGCTAATTCTAATACATTCACTAAGTGGAACACCTTGATCTCCATCTACTACAACCAATATACCATTGTCATTTGAAAATATTAAATCTATTAAAAACAAAGCACTATTTTCTTCAATAGCTTCATTTACCAAAGTTTTAACTTTATTTTTCATTCAATTTTTTGTATAAAAAGAGGGGACTTTTTGTCCCCTCCAACTATATTCCGTCGTAAATTTCGCTGCAAATATACTAATTCATTTGATAATGACAAAAATCATCTCTTTTTTAAGTTAAAATAATTAACTTTATCTTGCAAATTAAATCATTATGTTATGAAACGAATATTAGTCCCAATTGATTTTTCAAAAGAGGCAGAATGTGCCGCAAAGGTTGCCGCCAGTATTGCCAAAAAAACAAACAGTGAAATTTACTTATTACATATGCTTGAATTGCCTGTTAATACCATTGACCCAGCGGATATGTCAGGCTTAAGAAGTGAACCACAAATCATATATTTTATGAAACTGGCACATCAAAAATTTGACAAATTCAAACAACTCCCTTTTTTTAAAGGAATAAAAGTTATTGAATCTGTTCAATTTCATCATGCATTTGCTGGTATTATAAGCGAAAGTGAGAAAAATAATATAGATCTTATCGTTATGGGCTCACAAGGAGCCTCTGGTTTGCAAGAAATGTTTATCGGTTCAAATACTGAAAAAGTTGTTCGTCGTTCGAATATACCCGTTCTAGTAATCAAAAAAGAAAAAGACGACTTTGATGTTAAAAACATTGTATTTGCATCGGATTTTAGTAATGAATGTAAAAAAACATTTCACAAAGTAATTAATTTTGCCAACCTGTTCGGCGCAAAAATTAATTTATTATACATAAATACCATTCATAATTTTAACACTACACCAGCTATAGAAAGTAAAATTGAAAATTTTATTAAAGATTTTGAATTAGGTGATTATTCACGAAGAATTTACAATGACATTTCCATTGAAAAAGGAATATTGAGTTATAGTAGAGATATTGATGCCGACCTTATTGCATTGAACACCCACGGTCGTAGTGGCCTTTCTCAATTATTTAATGGTAGTATTGGTCAAGAATTAACAAACCATGCTTTACGACCTGTAATTACTTTTAAGATTTAAATAGATAATTTTTATAAATAATAAAATCATTTTGTAAGATAAAAAGATAAAAGACCGCTTCGCTTTAAGAAGAAAGACTTGATTCCAACTATCACGCAAACAATGATTTAAATTATAGATATATTTTAATACAATATTAAATTTGATAAACAGAAAAGCAAGGTTTCTGTTTTTAAAAAAACGAAATCTTCTACTTCATATAACTTTTAACCCGCATTATTCATGGGTTTTCGTTATGAAAAGTCAAAATACCAATAGAATTGGAAAGCACAGAAGTTTTTTAGTGAAAGAATTGTAGCCCAATTTTGAGTTAAATAAATTTCGAGCATTTTCAATTATAGAAGGTAGTTTGGCTTTGGAATAGAACATCCATGAATAATTCGGGTTAAGCTGAACTCAGGTTTAAGGGTTCTCGTAAATTATAAGCTGATAGCAATATAAAAAATTAAAAACCTGAACGTTATACATTCAGGTTTGGTTTCATAGCTTTAAAATTTTCCCCTCAGAAATTTTAAGTTACCGCAAATATAGAATAATACCAATGATAAAATTATGATAATTATCATGTTAGATTATAAAAAACATCATTTAATACGAATTTTTATATATAATATCTGATAAAAGATATAAGACCGCTTCTCTTTAAGAATAAAGACTTAATTATAGCTATCAAACAATCATTTAAATTAAAATTATCTTTTATAATATACTACAAATATTAACTAGCTACAATAGCTTTCTTCTCTTAAAAGTAAAAAAACTTATTGCAAAAAAAACCCGAATGTAAAATATTCAGGTTTGGTTTTAAACTTTAAAATTATCCCCTCAGAAATTTAAAGCGAAGCGAATATACATTTTTTATTGATTATAATTTAAATTTGGCAATGTTTTTTTATATACTGACCTGTTTAACTGTTCAAATAATGTTGATTTATCATTTAAGATAAAATAATATTACATTTTTCATTACTATTTTGTTTATTAAGTATTTACTTCAAATAAGTAAAACTAATGGTAGGTTGTTCAATGATATTGTAC